>JBEGPO010000122.1:0-6199 GCA_041181465.1 Actinomycetota bacterium
CCCGAGATGGACCGCTTGTGTGGCGAGAACTCGGTGCATCAGGGCATCGCGTTGGCGGTTCCTCCGTATTCCTACAGCCACCCGCTCGAACTTCTTGACGCCGTCGAGGCCCGCGGACAGACGCCGTTATTTGTTGCTCTGGACGGGGTGACCGACCCTCGCAACCTCGGCGCCATCATTCGATCTGCCGCCGCTTTCGGTGGACACGGAATCATCGTGCCGCAACGTCGTAGCGTCGGAGTTACCGCGGCAGCGTGGAAAACGTCTGCGGGTGCCGCGGCGAGGCTTCCGGTTGCGATGGCGTCGAACCTCAATCAGGCCATCAAGAACTTCAAGGAACGGGGAGTCTTTGTCATCGGTCTTGATGGTGGCGGGGATATGACATTGCCGCAAATCGACATTGCGGATCGCCCGTTGCTCATCGTCGTGGGGAGCGAGGGGAAGGGCTTATCCCGGCTCGTCACCGAGAATTGCGACGTCATCGTGTCGATTCCGATCGGCGCGGCCACCGAGTCACTCAATGCCGGAATTGCCACATCCATCACGCTCTATGAAATCGCGATGCGTCGATCGGCAGCGGTCGGAACTCGTTAGCAGAGCAGCGAGCGCAACCGAAGGGAAGCACGAATTGCCGAAACGGACTTGCGCGCTAAACTAGGGAGGCTATCCCGCACATTGCGCATTCGTCGCACGGAAGTCAGGAAGATTTGTCAATGAACGCACAACGACCCAGCCGAAACGAAGCCCGTGAGCTCGCCCGCGAGAAGGCGCAAAAAATGCGCCTGGCGGGAAGTTCGCGCGAAAAGCGGAACCGTATTTTTGTCCAACTGGGACTCGGCGTCTTGGCTCTTGCTGTCATCGGTGCCTTGACTGCCGTCATTCTCACCGCATTTCAGCCCGCAGGCCCAGGGCCGCTCAACATGCAGAGCGACGGAATCAAGATTTCTAGCGGAAACGTTGCTGTACCGACGCCAGCAAACCCGTCCGACGCAAGCCCCGTGGCGAGCCCCGCGAACGAAGCGGGAGTCGTCGATATCACACTGTACGTCGACTATCTGTGCCCGATTTGCCGTCAGTTCGAAGAAGCGAACAAGGAGGCGATTGCCGACCTTCTTGCGCGCGGTGCCGCGACGATCGAGATTCACCCCATTGCAATCTTGACAAACCGTTCGCAGGGGACTCAGTACTCACTGCGCGCAGCGAACGCCGCGGCGTGTGTGGCGAATGATTACCCCGATAGCTTTTTGAACTTCCACAACGCTCTCTACGAGAACCAGCCGCAGGAAGACACTCCCGGTTGGACAGACGACGAACTCATCGGATTTGCGACCCAATCGGGAGCCGGTCCGAAGGTCGAGGCGTGTATCAATGACCTGCAGTTCGAGGACTGGGTGAAGGCCAGCACGGAACGCGCGATTAGCGGGGACATCGCGATCAACAACAAGGACAAGAAATTCGAGAGCGTGACAGGAACCCCGACAATCGTGATTAACGGCGTGCAATTCAACCCGTCCTACGACCCGACCGCGACACCGCAGTTCAGTGTGGAAGAGTTCCTTCGCGCTGTTCTGACCGCCGCAGGCGTGCAACAGTAGCCCTCAGCACCAGAGGTCACTTGGTACTCTGGTGACGTCGCCGACTTAGCTCAGCTGGTAGAGCATCTGTCTTGTAAACAGAAGGTCACGAGTTCGAACCTCGTAGTCGGCTCGGAATCGTCACAGACCAGAGAGGAGCGAATCGTTGAAAGCCGACAACCGAGATTATTCAGCCTCACCTCGACGTTCTCGCAATCCTCTTCTCGTCCTCGGAATAGTCGGGGTCCTCGTATCTGGCGCGTCATTTGCGGCTGGCTACTTTCTCCCGGCAGGTTCGGCAACCCCGTTCGCTGAGCCGACAGCGATCGCTCGACCGGTGCCCACCGAGCCAGTTGGCGCGTCGGCAGTTCGAACCTGTTCGGTGGGCAGCGCAATGAAAATTCCCGCGCTCGGCACACAAACCGTCGTCGTATTTGATGAGTCCGGAAACCGATTGCTCACAAACAATGCTCATGATCCCATACCGATGGGGAGCGTCATGAAGGTCATCACTGCTGCGGTGGCCCTCGACACTC
Organism: Actinomycetota bacterium; assembly: GCA_041181465.1. GTDB lineage: Bacteria > Actinomycetota > Actinomycetes > Actinomycetales > Microbacteriaceae > MWH-TA3. The sequence continues at coordinate 2,111 of JBEGPO010000122.1, forward strand.
TTGGAAAAGACGGGCGACTCACAACGCGCGTAGTCGACGGTTCAACGGCGGGGACCATAATCGTGATTGGCGGCGGCGACCCCACGCTCCGTGCGGGAGCGTCGTCTGTTTACACCGGTTCGGCGAGCATCGCCGAACTTGCCAGTGAAACGGTGAGCGCCTATCAGGCTGAGCACCCAGAAAGCCCGACGATTACACGGGTCTTGGTTGACCTTTCGATGTTCCCGATCGACGATGCGTGGCATCCAACCTGGCCTGAGTCGGAACGGACTATCGGATACCAACCTCGAATCATTCCATTTATGGTCGACGGTGACCGCGCAAACCCAAGTCAGCAGACGAGCCCTCGCTCGACTGATCCGGCAGGCCGTGCGGCGGACGCGTTTGTTTCGGCGCTGCAACAGGCGGGAAATGGCGACGGCGACGTTGAAATCGACTATCAAAGTGCGCCGAGCAACGCTGTAGAACTTGCGTCCGTCACATCGGCCCCCGTGTCCCAACTCATCCCCCAGATGCTGCTTTACTCAGACAACACACTGGCGGAATTTCTCATGCGAGCATCCTCGGTCAGTGTGGGATCCGACGGAGGGTCCGATTCCATCCAACAACTCGTGCTTGGTTCCCTCATAAAACACGGTGTGGACATGACCGGCGGCACATTCGTCGATGGTTCCGGCGAATCTGCGAGCGACCTGATCCCGCCACGCGCTATGGCCGAGCTCGTCCAACAGATTTTCCACGGAGACGAAACGCTCGCCGCCATCGGTGACGCTCTCCCAATCGCTGGTCGATCGGGAACGCTCGCCGCTCGCTTCGTCGGTGACGCGGAGGTTGCGCGCGAACACGTTGTTGCGAAAACCGGCTGGATTTCCGGCGTCTACTCACTCGCCGGTCAGATTGACACCGAAAACGATGGACGGCTCTCTTTTGTGGTTGTCGCTCGAGGCGAGGTCGACGCGACCGCCATCCCCGCGATAGACCAACTTGTCGCAAGGATTTATTCCTGTGGCACGAACCTCGCGCCGTTCTAGGAAATCATGACTAACGTACTTATCGTCGTCGACCTTCAGAACGATTTCACGGAAGGTGGGTCGCTCGGGGTCAAGGGCGGAAATGTTACCGCGGCGTCGATCACGGCGCATATTCGCGCGCACAAATCGCGCTACTCGCGCGTCATCGCGTCACGCGATTGGCACTCACCCGACGGAGACAACGGCGGGCACTTCGCGGTAAAGCCCGACATGGTGACCACCTGGCCGCGGCATTGTGTCCAGGGCACGATCGGTTCGGCATACAACCCAGCGCTGGAACTGGAACTCATTGATATTCATATTTACAAGGGGGACGGACAGCCCGCCTATTCCGCTTTCGAGGGAAAAACCCCCGGAGGCGCGTCACTGGATGACGTGCTTCGAAAGGTGAAGGCCAAACACCTCGACATCGTCGGAATTGCAAGCGACCACTGCGTTCGGGCCACCGCTCTCGACGCCATCGCGAAGGGCTACACCGTGACGGTGTTGGTGGACCTGTGCGTCGGCGTGGCCCCGGCCACGACGATTGCCGCGGTCGCGGAGATGTCGGCGGCGGGGGTTGACATTCGTTTTTCCGAATAACTTTCGGAAAGCCACAACCGTGTCGGGGTACACCCCATCGGCACGGACGTTCAACCGCGAGTTGTCGAGGTTGGTGTGGCAGAGAGTGAGGGTGCGGTTGCCCGTCACCGGCGCGATGGGCCCCCGCCTGTTGTCCCGGAAAAATGATTAAGGGCCGCCGAGCGGCGACCCTAAATCATTGGTCGGGGTAACAGGATTTGAACCTGCGACCTCGTCGTCCCGAACGACGCGCGCTACCAAGCTGCGCCACACCCCGTAACTTATGGCTTAAGCGTACCCGATGTCCTTTGCCCGCAGGGTTACCAGCACCGCTTCAGGAGGGCACGCGAACCGAATGGGGGCGTAAATTGATGTACCTATCCCGGCGCTGACATTGAGATGCGCGTTGTGGTCGACGCCGTTCCACACGTTCATCCCTCGGGCGAGCGCGCGCGGGAGGTCGCTATTCGTCGTCAACGCGCCGATCCCTGGAACGCATACCTGGCCGCCGTGGGTGTGCCCCGCGAAAATGACGTCGGCACCGAGAGCTGTTAGTGCGTCGAGAACACGACGATACGGCGCGTGGGTGACTCCTACAGTCGCGGCAACGGGCTGGTTGACAAGACCACGCACCTTAGTGACCGATTCTGCGACGACGTCGAGTCGATCGAGATCGAGGTGGGGATCATCAGTACCCGTGAACAGGATTGACGAGCCGTTGACGGATACCTGAGCCGACGCATTATCGAGGTCGAGCCATCCCAACGACAAATACAACGCATCGAGGCCTTCGGTGTCGATGCGTTCGCCGTCCCGATCGGGCTCTGACGGTCGAAAGAGGTAGGTGAAAGGATTCGGCATTCGCGGTGCAAAATAATCGTTAGATCCATGAACGAAAACACCCGTCGTGCCGTGAAAGACCGCGAGTGCGTGCGCCAGTGCGGGAACAGATTTCGCGTGACCGAGAGAATCACCAGTGACGACAACGAGATCGGGACGGAGAGACGCCAAACCGCGAATCCATTCGATTTTGCGGTTTTGCCACGGCGCTAAATGGATGTCGGACAGATGGAGAACCCGAATACTCGACGCGCCTGGTTCGAGCACGTCAATCGAGTCGTGCCTTACTCCGAACTTGTTACGTTCGAACAGTGATGAATACGCGACAACTCCAGCACTAATCGCGGCAATGCTAACAAAAAATGCAGGGGTACTCATTATTAACAGCTGGTTTTGAGAACCGTAATCTTCACGGATTTACTTCCCGACTGATTAATCACGTAGCCAATGTTCGGGTCGAGCGGGTCGTCGGCAGCCGAACACTGCACCGTCACTGATACACCTGCGCTGGTCAACGCGCCAACCGCATCTCCTTCGAGCATGCCCACGACGTCGGGTATCTCGAGCCCAATTCCCGATGACGGGTACAGTTTCACCACCATTCCCCCAGCAGCCAACTCCCCCTCGCCGGGATCACTTCGCGCGACATCCCCTTCGGGAACGTAGTCGGATGGTTCAGAAGGTCCGATCTTGACTTGAAGGCCGAGACCAACGAGCAACGTTGTCGCCTCTTCGACGCTTAAGCCCTCGACAGCAGGAATTTTCAGGCCGTTTCCTTGGAGAAGGCGTGATGGAGGAGCCAGCCAATCTGTTGCTCCTGAATACCATTGGTTAGCCATTCGCATCACGGCCGACATGATTTGGTGGCGGTAATAAGCCCCGTTCGGGAATGAACGCATCGGGTATGTTCCGACAATGTTTCCGACCCATGCCACGCTGGCAACGCGGGACGTGGACGCAACAATCCAGGTTTGCGACGAACTGTCGGTAGTTCCGGTTTTGCCAAAGATCGGGACGCCGTCCCTCGGATTACCCGCAGATCCCGTTCCGCCGCTCATTACCACTTTCATTGCGTAGATCGCGGCCTGTGCTACTTCGGGGTCAATCGTTTGACTACACGTCACCGGTTGTCCGGGCAATTCCTCACCGTTGGGACCCACCGCGTGATCGAGGATGATGCTCTCGCAGAACTTCCCGTTATTGGCGATTCCAGCCCACGCCGTCGCCATTGTCAGCGGGGCGATTTCATTTGTTCCCAGAATTGCGGAGGGGTTGGATTGTAAAAGAGCCCCGTCCGCTCGGTGAACTCCGAGGGACTGCGCCATCGAACGAATGGCGCACTGGTCGAGTTGCTCTCCGATCGACGCGAACGCCGAGTTTATCGAGGCAGCCACTGCTTGCAAAACGGTCACTACCTTGGGGGCATCTGCATCGTTCTTGAACTCCCATGGCCCTCCCCACGGACCGCCACCGTCTTTACAGGTGTCCAAAAACTGAGACTGGTCTTTTGTGAATTCGCTCGCGTCGACAACTTCGCTCAGACCCCGGCCGGAATCTAGCCAGGCGAGAAGACCCATGATCTTGTAGGTAGAACCGGTCTGGAACCCGCTCGACCCACCGTAATCCCGGTCGGTCGAGAAGTTGACGGCGCTGGCTT
>JBEGPO010000123.1:0-2767 GCA_041181465.1 Actinomycetota bacterium
CCCATTCCGCCGGCGATGGGGACGCGTTTGACGACCTGGATGTCGGCTCCGCCCGTGTATCCGGATGCGGCGGCCACGGCTCGGGCCGCACGAATGACGAGATTCGATTCGTCCACCGTGAGGTGGCTCGTATCGATCGGGCCCGAGAAACTCGCGGTGAAATTGGCGGATTCCGTTGCGGTTACTTCTTCGAGCAGCGACACCGCCTGATAAATCGTGGCGACATCGTGGTAACCGTCGTCGCGCAATGGCCCGACACAAAGGCACACGTTAATCTTGCCCGGCGCCGTTGCCGTGACCGAATGCGCACTCATATCACGAGCCTAAACCCGCTCCCCCACCTGTTTTTGCAGACAATCCACACCCTCCCACCTGTTCCTGTCCCCTTTACGTTTTTGGAAACCGATTGGCGCACGTCGCGAGTTATTGGAAACCAAACAGTCACCGCACTGTGAGATGGGTCACGGTGCCCGGATTGGTTGCCAGGAACGCGGGTCTAAGCCGATTCCGTTTCCAAAAACGTAAAGGGGGTTAGGAGGGCACGGAGGCGAGGGCCACGAACTGGGCAAGAGTGAGCTGCTCGCCGCGCGCACCGGAGTCAATGCCGGCCGCCTCACACAGGTCGGCCGCAGCCGTCGTCGAGCCCGCAAGCGCGGAGAGAGCCTGGCGCAGCGTCTTGCGGCGCTGCCCGAACGCGGCATCGACGATCGCGAAAGTGCGGCGTCGAAGCGACTCGTCGCCCGGTGTCGCGTGCGCCGTCATGCCGACGAGCACCGAGTCAACGTTGGGCTCTGGCCAGAACACGCGCCGGGACACGGTGCCTTCGACGCTCCAATCGCCCCACCACGCGGCCTTGACACTCGGAACGCCATAGACCTTTGAGCCGGGATCAGCCGCGATGCGGTGCCCGACCTCTGCCTGAACCATGACGAGGACCCGGCGAATCGTGGGGAACGTCTCGAGTAGGTGAATGAGCACGGGGACGGACACGTTGTACGGCAGGTTGGCGACGATCGCGGTCGGCCCCGCGGGGGCAGCGGTCGCGGCCGCGGGCATCGTCGCACCGGCAGCATTCGCGGCCGGCGGGGTGTGAAGTTCCGTGACGACAAGAGCATCCGCCTGGATGACCGTCAGCATGCCTGCGGCAACCCCATGCGTCTCGGTCGTCGCCGGCAATTCCGCGGCAAGCCTCGGGTCGATTTCGATCGCGGTGACGGGGTGTCCCTGCTCGAGCAATCCGAGGGTCAGTGAGCCGAGCCCCGGGCCCACCTCGACGACCGATTCTCCGTCGCGTAGTTTCGCGGCCGTGACAATCTTGCGAACCGTGTTCGCGTCGTGCACAAAGTTCTGTCCCCATTTCTTCGTCGGTGACACGTCAAGCCGCTCGGCGAGGGCGCGAATCTCGGTCGCGCCAAGAAGGGTCACCACGTTCCGTAAACCGTTTCGGTGTTACTGGCGACGTCGGCTCCCAGTTCGTCGACCGTCACGCCGAGGTGTTCCGCCATGAACCGCAGTGTCAGCGGGATGAGGTACGGACCGTTGGGCCGCCCGCGGAACGGCATCGGGGTGAGGAACGGCGCGTCCGTTTCAACCAACACGAGTTCGCGCGGCGCAACGGACAGCGCGGCGCGGATTCCCTTGGCATTCCCAAACGTCACGGTTCCCGCGAATGACATGTACCACCCGTTGTCGGCACAGATTCGGGCCAGTTCCTCGTCCCCCGAGAAACAGTGGAACACGGTTTTCTCCGGAGCGCCGACGCGCAACAGCGTCGCGACGACAGCGTCGTGAGCATCGCGATCGTGGATCTGTAGCGCGAGACCGTTCGCCTTCGCGATGTCGATGTGCGCCTCGAACGAGTGCAGTTGCGGCGCACGGCCTGGCTCGTCAGTGCGAAAGAAGTCCAATCCCGTCTCGCCGACGGCACGGACACGCTCGCGCGTCGCCAACTCGGCGATTCCGGCGAGGTGTTCGTCGAGCACCCCGCGCTCGGCCAATCGCGGCGCTTCGTTCGGGTGAATCGCGACGGCGGCCACGACGCGCGGGTCCCGGTCGGCGAGGTCCGCTCCCCAGCGCGAGGTCTCAAGATCGGTTCCGACCTGCACTACCCCCGCGACTCCGACAGCAACTGCTCGACGCAGGTTTTCCTCGGGCGGAAGCGGGTTCTCGCCGTCCGCAATCTCGAGGTGCGTGTGATTGTCGTACACGGGAACCGTCAACGGTTCGGGAAGCGGCGGGAACTCGAGGTCACGCTTGACGTCTCCGTTGGTGTCCTTTCGCGCCCGCAGCGGTTCCGACACGGTTATTCCTCGATGCGGGGGAACAGCGAGTCGAGGCTCGACACGCGGATTCCCGCGGGAGCAATCCCCCACTGGCCGGCGCGAGACAAGTGCTGGTCGGTCAAATCGCCGAGCGCTTCGCCGAGCCCGAGCGCGTCCCACAACTTTTGCGTCGCGGTTGGCATGACGGGCGAAAGTCCCACGGCGATTGCTCGAAGCCCCTCGACCGCAGTGTACAACACGGTGTGGAGACGGTCGCGATTCGCGTCGTCCTTCGCGAGAACCCAGGGCTCTTGTTCCGTGATGTACAGGTTCAGTGCGTCGACGATCGTCCACACCGCGTTGATGGCGTCGTGAATCGCGAGGCGATCAATCGCCTTGTTCGCGGTATCAAACGCGCGCGCCACGGTGTCGACGATGACGGCATCGGCGTCGTTGAGTTCGGTCGGCGCGGGAACAACATCGTCGCAGTACCGGTTGATCATCGC
>JBEGPO010000124.1:0-2686 GCA_041181465.1 Actinomycetota bacterium
GAGATCTTCCACAAGCCGAAAGATCGAGATTCCCGACGTCGGTTCTCCGTCCCACAGCGCGCGTTGAACCGGAGCCGCGCCGCGATATTTAGGCAATACCGAGAAATGGACGTTGACCCAACCGTGGGCAGGTTCAGCGAGGAGCGGGGGCGGCACGAGACCGCCGTATGCCACGACTACTCCGATTTCCACTTCGGGGAGATCGACATCGCGCAACGAATTGGTCTTAACGACCGATAAGCCGAGTTCCTCGGCGACCGCCGCGACCGCCGTCGACGTCAGAACGCCTTTACGCCCCTGTCGCGAATCGTTTCTCGTGACGACCGCGCGGATGTCGAAACCGGCGCCGTGGAGAGCACGCAAATACGGAACCGCAACCACGGGGCTGCCAGCAAACACGATGCTCGTACTCATGGGTTCATTGTTTCAGTCATTGTCGATCTCGTCGAAAACCGTGAGGTCGTCGCAATGGACACGAACACCCATCGCGTTTGTCGCAATGGTGTGAATTCGAATGGCGGAAATCACGGTTGGTGCTGTTCGGTAATCGGCCAAAACAAGAATTCTGAACGACTCGCCGTCTTTTGCTGGCCCCATGACCCGGTGCCCGGCTACCTCGCTCAGTTCGCGCACTGATTGTAAATCCGCAATCGAACCTCGTACAGCGATAGCACGGGTTGCCGGTGGGAATCCCAGAGCGCGACGTTCCCTCAGTTCCGTCTCCACGATGGTTTCCCACTGGTTCGACGCAAAGAGGCTGGCGAAGGCACCGTCCACGTTCGCCAGGACCACCGTTGCGTCGCTGCCAGCAAGACTCGCTGCGTGACCCCACCAGCGCAGGCAGTTTTCAGAAGTCCGAAGCCCAGGGCGTTGCAATTCCTTGTCACCGTCGACGATAAGAACAGCCTCGTAACCTCCCGAGACAATCGGCTCGGCGCCACGGGTCGCGATCACGAGCGATGAGCGGCGAGGCACGTCGAGCGCGCGATGTTCACCGTCGGCAACAACGACGGGCACGCCCGGGAACGCCCGCCCCAATTCGTCGGCGGTGCGCACGGACCCGACACCCGACCACGCCGTTTCGCGGCCGGAACAGTGGGTGCACTTCAATCCGATGGGCGTCAGACCGCACACTCGACACAGCACCGTCCCGTCACGATTTCCCGATAGCAACGAACGACACGTTCCGCACCGGTGGGCCGTTCTACAGTCGGCACAGACAACCTGTGGTGTGAAACCGGGACGCGAAACCTGAACAAGAACCGGGCCACGCTCTAAGGCTTCGCGCAACACTTTCCACCCGATGGATGGTATCCGTGCTCGCGAGGCAAAACCGTCGTCAGTGGCGTCATTTGCCAACATCACCGCGGGTCGGGAAGGCGTTGTCGAAGCCCGTTCAACAAAACCGAGCTCAACGAATCGAGCCGACTCAACGGACGGTGTGATCGACGCGAAAACTAGCCTGCCGCCCTCGATCGAATTTCGAACCACCGCGGCATCTCGTGCGTGGACGTAGGGAGTGTGCGGCTCTTCCAGCAGCGGATCTGATTCGTCGACGACAATGAGTAATTCAAGGTCGATGACCGGCGCATACACTGCCGCTCGGGTCCCAATGACAACTCGCTTTTCTCCCGACAGGATGTCGAGATAGCGTCCATAGCGCTCGGACGGTGTGCCCGAGGAATCGACAGTGATGTGGGGCACGTCCACGAGGGCGCGACTCAAGAGCGCCAGATCGCGCCAATCGGGAACGACGACGATTACCCCGGCCTCGGCGGCTCTGACGAGATCGGCAATGTGAGTCAGTGACCGGAGCGTGGGTCCTTCGTCCGTCTCGACAACCCCGCAGTCCAGAGTGACCGCGGTCCGTGTGGAGGGACGAGCCGTCGGCATCGCGCGTGGCGTGAAGGACCTGCCCTTCTCTATTCGAATCGCACGTTTAGGGATTGCGCCACGCAAAACATCGGCCGCTCCGCCACCGTTCCGATCGGCGACGGTTCGCGCCAACTTCCACAGCGCCGGGGTGAGAACCGGAACGCTACCGTGCGTCGAGTCAATCTCAGCCAGGGTTACCCCCGTGGTGGGCGTTGGAGAAATATCGACGACAAAGGCATCGATTCGACGCGACCCGCCCTTCCCCAGAGGAACTCGCACGCGGCCGCCGACAACTACTTCGTTTGTGAGCTCTTCGGGGATGACATATTCGAGCAGACGGTCGAGCCGCGGCACGGGCGACTCAACCAACACGTGAGCGACGAGCCGCGGCACACTTACCCAATTTCGGCGAGAGCGGCGCGGATGGCGTCTACGCGATCGAGACGCTCCCACGTAAAGTTGTCCCCCTCGCGACCAAAGTGGCCGTAGGTTGCCGTGTCCCGGTATTTGCGGTTGAGAAGGTCCAAATCGCGGATGATAGCGGCTGGACGAAGGTCGAAAACAGATTCGAGAACGCGCTGGATCGTTTCCAGGGGTACCGTCTCAGTGCCGAATGTCTCGACATAGAGCCCAATCGGTTGAGCGACCCCGATCGCGTAAGCAACTTGAACCTCAAGCCGATCGGCGAGGCCGGCTGCGACCGCATTTTTTGCGACCCAGCGCATGGCGTACGCTCCCGAACGGTCTACCTTTGACGGGTCTTTCCCCGAAAATGCTCCGCCACCGTGTCGAGACGCGCCACCGTAGGTGT
>JBEGPO010000125.1:0-2998 GCA_041181465.1 Actinomycetota bacterium
CTTCGGCCATCGCGAGGATGAAGAGAACGAATCCGATTACCCAGTTGATTTCGCGAGGCTTACGGAACGCTCCTGTGAAAAAGACACGCAGCATGTGGAGCCCAATTGCGGCAACGAACAACAACGCGGCCCAGTGATGAACCTGGCGCATCAGTAGGCCGCCTCGGATGTCGAACGTGATGTTCAACGTCGAGGAATACGCCGCAGACATTTCGATTCCCTTGAGAGGAACGTAAGAGCCGTCGTAGTGAACCTCGACCATCGACGGGTCGTAGAAGAAAGTCAGGAAAGTCCCTGACAAGAGAATGACGACGAACGAGTACAACGAGATTTCACCGAGCATGAACGACCAGTGGTCGGGGAAAATCTTGCGGCCGAGAAACTTGACGGCACCGGAAAGGCTGGTCCGTTCGTCAATATAATTCGCCGCCCCGCCAACAAACTTCATTCCCGCACCCGTGGATGCAGGTGTCGTGCTCTTCTTTTGTGTTGCGACGCTCATCGTTCACGCTCCCAATAGCTAGGTCCAACTGGTTCCAGGAAGTCGCTCTGGGCGACCAAGTATCCCTCCGAATCTACCGCGATTGGTAGCTGAGGGAGTGGGCGTGCCGCGGGTCCGAAGATCACGGCACAGTGGTTCGATACATCAAACTGCGACTGGTGGCACGGGCACAACAGGTTGTGCGTTTGCTGTTCGTACAGCGCCACCGGGCACCCCACGTGGGTGCAAATCTTTGAATACGCAACGATTCCGTCGTACGACCAGCCCTTGCGGTCTTCCGCTTCGTGGAGCGCGTCAAGGGGGAGGCGCATCAGAAGAACGGCCGCTTTCGCCTTTTCGTCGAGGAAGCCCTCTTCGAGTTCCAGAAGGTTCTCGGGGATGACGTGGAACGCCGAACCGATCGTGACGTCACTCGCCTTGATGGGCACACCGTTCGGGTCGCGCGTCAAACGAACACCCTTTTCCCAAATCGTGTGCGCGAGCTTTTCTTCGGGGGTGCCAGCGGGGGCGAGATCGCGGAAGAGGGCTACAGCGGGGATGGGCATGGCGACAAGCGCACCGATTAAGGAGTTTCGGAGCAAGCGACGCCGGGTCCATCCCGATTCCTTGTTTGCTTCCTGAAAGATTTCAACGGCACGAGCGCGCGTTGCGTCGTCGCCGCGCGTCCCGTGACGCTCTTCGATGAGCTCGTGACCGTGCATCAGAGCCTTGGCCCAGTGGACGGCGCCAACACCGAGGCAGAGCAGGCCGGCGGCGATTGCCAGCCCGACGAACATGTTGTTGTAACGAGTCGACAGGAGGTCGCCGGGGACGATGGGGAAGATGAAGTTTAGAGCGAAGGCAGAAGCGCTGAGGATTCCGGAAAGCGCGAACAACAGCGAAATACCACGTTCCGCGCCGCGCGCTCGCTCGGGTGATTCATCGTGAACGCGCTTGTGTTCGGGTTCGAACCCTGGATTCTGCAGACGGTCGGGACGTGACACCGCACTGCCTGCACTGGTGACGACGTCAGACTTCTTGTCAGCCATGGGATGAACCTTTCTGTAAACCTAGTTCGACTTGGCGCTCAACCAAATGGTGATTGCAACGAGGCCGCCGAGCGCGAAAATCCAGACGAAGAGGCCTTCTGACACCGGACCGAGGGCCCCTAGATCCATTCCGCCAACAGAGGGGTTCTCGTCGAGGAATTTGAGGTACGCGATAATGTCGTTCTTTTCTTCGGCCGTGATGTTCAGGTCTGAGAACACCGGCATGTTCTGCGGGCCCGTGACCATCGCCGCGTAGACGTGGACAGGGTCAATGTTGCGAAGGCTGGGAGCCCACTTGCCTTCGGTCAAAGCGCCACCGGCACCTGCGACGTTGTGGCACATCGCGCAGTTGACACGGAACAGCGCGGCTCCGTTGGATGCGTCGCCACCGGTGAGTGTTGAGGCCTCCGGCACAGCGGGGCCGGGAGCTAGGCTCGCAACCCATGCCGCCATCGCGTCAATTTCGGGCTGAGTGAACTGAACGGGCTTTTTCTCGGCCTGCGGACCGCTACCCGACATCGGCATGCGTCCAGAGCCGACCTGGAACTCGACCGACAACGCACCGGAACCAATCAACGACGGACCTGCGGCCGAACCTGCCGCGCTGAGTCCGTGACACGATGCGCAGTTCGAAGCGAAGAGTTTCTTTCCATCCTCAATCTGGGTTGCCGAAACGGGTGCATCCGCAGCAGTGGCTGTTCCCGTCACGGCTGCATACGCCGCGCCCGACACGAACAATCCAACGAGGATCAGCACGAGCGATGAGAGCGGGTGGCGACGGCCTTTTCGGTTGAGGTTTCGGGGCATGGGGTTCTTTCGTTATTTCAGCACGTAGATGACGAGGAAGAGACCGATCCACACCGCATCGACGAAGTGCCAGTAGTACGACACCGCAACCATCGACATGGCGTCGCGGTGAGTGAATACTTTGAGCGCTTGAATTCGGCCGATCATGAGTAGGAAGGCGATGAGGCCGACCGTCACATGAAGTCCGTGGAACCCGGTGGTGAGATAGAACGCTGAGCCGTAGGCGTCACTGTTGAGCATGACCCATTCGCTCGTGAGCACGGCATATTCGTAGACCTGGCCGACTACGAAGAAGGCGCCCATCGCGTAGGTGAGCCAGAACCATTCGACAACGCCCCACTTCGACGGAGCCCAGCCGGTGCGGCGCGGTTGCAGACGCTCGGCCGCGAAGACGCCCATCTGGCACGTAACCGACGAGAGCACGAGGATTGTGGTGTTGAGCGTCGAGAAGGGGATACTCAACTTTTCCGTCTGGACTGCCCAGATCTCGGGAGCCATCGATCGGAGCGAGAAGTAAATCGCGAATAGACCGGCGAAGAACATCACCTCGCTAGCGAGCCACACAATCGTTCCGACGGCCACCGCGTTGGGCCGGTTCACAACCGACTGCGGTCTGGATATCGAGGCGCTGGTCACAACTTCCATTATGCCCAACTTCCGC
>JBEGPO010000126.1:0-2699 GCA_041181465.1 Actinomycetota bacterium
CCGCCGGAGCTCGAACTCGTCCAACGAATCCGACGACGGCGATGAGCGTCACGACATACGGAACGATCGTGATGAAGTCGGTGGGGATTCCCGGGCTGACCTGGTTCGCCCAGATTCGCAACACGATCGAGAATCCGAACAACAACGCGGCAGCCGCGGCCGAGAAGGGGTGCCATCGACCGAGAATAACCACCGCCAGAGCGATGAAGCCCTGTCCGCCGGACATGTTCCGACCAAACGCACCGACCGCGCCGATGGTCAGTGCGGCACCGCCGAGCCCGGCGACCAAACCTCCGATTGTCACCCACCAAAAACGGGTGACCGCGACGTTGATTCCGACGGTGTCGGCCGCGAGCGGATGCTCACCGACCGACCGCGCCCGAAGCCCCAGGCGGGTCTTGAACAGGATGAACCAGAGAACGGGGATGATCAGGTACGCGAGATAGGTCGTGACTCGCGCCTCGAATAGGGCCGGGCCGATAACCGGAATGGCCGACAACCCCGGAATGGGGATGATGGGGAAGGTCCCGGGGAAGTTCGAGTTTTGACCGTCGTTGGACAACCACTGGGCGTACAAGAAGTTGGTGATTCCCAAGACGAGAACGTTGAGCACCACGCCGACAATGATTTGGTCGACCAGGTATCGAATCGAGAACACCGCGAGGACCATCGACAGCAATGCGGCGCCAATCATGGCGACGACGAGCCCGAGGTACAGGTTGTCGGTGAGCGAACCAACCACCGCGGCGAGGAACGCACCCGTGAGAAGTTGGCCCTCGATTGCGATATTGACAACACCGACACGCTCGGACATGATTCCGCCCATCGCCCCGAGGGCGAGGGGAACGGCGAGCACGACGGCGTTACCGAGAATGAACGCGAAGGGAAGCGTGTTCCCGGCCGCAAGCCACGCCAGCAGTGCGACAACGGCAAGCAAACCGAAAACGAGGGTGAGCCACAATGGTGTCACCCGTTTGCGCTGAGCGAGCACGAACGATACAGCGGCAATCGCCACGAGGATTGCGCCGAGAACGAGGCCGACGACGTTCGACGCGACGAGAAAGTCGGGAAGGTGGATGAGGTCTTCTTCTTTGGACCACTGGAACGCAACGATGTCCGTTTTGCCGACGAAACCGAACGCCACCAAAACAAATAGCGCGAACGCGGCCATCAGGTATGGCGTCTTCTTGGAGACCAATGCATCAACTTGTGAAAACAATCCTGGGGTCACGACGGTGCTCATTTCGGATCACCCTTCGTGGTCAGTTTCTGCCACCAGTCCGCGATGACCGTGGTCTTTTGAGGCGGGGGCAGTCGGAATATCGCGCGAACGAGGGGCGGTGCGGCGATGAACAGAACAATGAATCCCTGGACAACCCCCGTAATCTCAGGCGACAGCCCGATGACCTGCATTTGTGGCGCTCCGGCCTTGAACGCGCCGAACAGAAGTCCCGCGAGTAACACGCCGGGTGCGGTGGACGATCCCAGCAGAGCCACGGTGATGGCGTCGAATCCGATGGTGCCGTCGATGTCGGGAGTGAGTCCCGCGCGAACACCGAGCGCCTGGTTGGCGGCAGCGAGCCCGACGAAGGCACCCGAGACGGCCATTGCTAGCACGAAAGTGCGCTCAACGTTGATTCCGGCCGTGCGGGCGGCATCAGCATTGTGGCCGACCATGCGGAAGCGGAATCCGATGGTCGAGCGCTCCATGAGCCACCAGTAGACGACGACACCGACGATGGCGAGGATGAATCCTGCGTGGAGAGTGAATTCCGGACCAAGCACGAGCGGTAACTGCGCGCTTTCGGCCGGGGCGTCCGATTTGGGCGTTCCCCCGCCGTCCACTTCGCGAAGAAGTTCCGGCGTGCGAAAGAAAAACGTGAGAATTCCCGCGGCGATGTAGTTGAGCATGATGGTCACGATCACTTCGTGGGCGCCCGTTCGTGCCTTGAGAAAGCCGACGACGGCACCGTAGGCGGCCGCGCCCAGAATCGCAACGAGAACAGCGACGACGAGGTGGACACCCCACGGGAGTTCCACTCGTGTCGAAATCCAGGTGGCCCACAGTGCACCGAACAACAACTGTCCGCTCGCGCCAATGTTGAACAATCCGACTCGGAACGCGAGAGCGACCCCCAAACCCGAGGCGATGAGCGGACCGGCGAAACGCAGTGTCTCGGTCATCGGCCGAATGGAGGCCTCAAAACTATCCGCCGTGTAGTTGTAAATCGAGCCGCGGAACAGCGCCGAATACCCCTCCGCGATCGCGGTCCACGCCGCGCCCAGCGCGTCGGCGGGGCGTGAAGTCAAATACTGTGCCGCAGCCAGGAATTCTTCGCTCGAGAACACCATGAAGATCGCCCCGATGACGAACCCGGCAACGACAGACAACAAGGCTCGCGCCGAGCCACCCGACATGATTTCTCGAATCACGGCGGCACCGCGGCCCACAACCGGGGTCTCTGTTCCGTCACTCATACGGTTGCTCCCGCCATCATTCGTCCCAGTGTCTCGCGTGACGTTTTCGCATCGACAATTCCGACGATGCGGCCGCGATACATCACGGCAATGCGATCCGCAAGAGACGTGACTTCATCCAATTCGGTTGAAATGATGACCACCGGCTTGCCCGCCTCGCGCGTGGCGATGATGCGGTCGTGGATAAATTCAATCGAGCCGACGTCGACACCGCGCGTTGG
>JBEGPO010000127.1:0-4819 GCA_041181465.1 Actinomycetota bacterium
AACGTATTGGAAGCAGAAGAACCAACTCGTTTTGTCGGGACGAGAAGACTTTGTGATTGGCATCGGCTACGACGACGACAAGATCAAGTGGATTCTGGGCGACCCGGACAAGGCGTGGCACACCTACCCGTCACTCCGCGCTTTTGCGCTTGAGTATCCCGCGGGCACAAATCCTCCGGTCGGTGAACACGCCGTCTCGTTCACGTCCGCCGGCAACTTGATGTTGTTCAACAACGGTCTCGCAAGTTTTGCCCATTCTCCGTCGGGTGCCAGCCGCTCGACATCTTTTCCCCAACAATTTTCTCTAAACCTGAAGAAGCACACGGCGAAGGAAGTGTGGCGATTCGACCACTCGCCGGCTCTATGGAGCCCAATCTGCTCGAGCATCTACCAGCACGGTACGAGCTATCTGGTTGATTACGCGAGCGAGGGCGGCGGAATCCGTCTGGTCGGGCTTGACCAGCACAAGAACATAGGGTTTGAGTTCAAAATCAACGGCTCGGGTTATGACTGGGGGTGGAACGCCTACCCGTTCGACTTTGCGGGAATGCGTTTTCGCTAAGCCTTCATTACGCGAGGTCACGCCCCAAGGAGACTGGAATCGTGTCGTAACCCCGTAGCACAAAGGTGGGGCGACGAGTCGGTTCGCCCGCGAGTTCAAGAGTGGGGAAACGCTCGATGAGTGCCGGCAACGAGATATTCATTTCCAGTCGTGCGAGCGGAGCACCGATACAGAAGTGAATTCCTGCTCCGAACGCGATGTGCTGGTTCGTCTCCCGGGTCAAGTCCATGGAGTTGGCGTCGTCGAACACATCCGGGTCGCGGTTGGCCGCACCCAACAGTGCAGCAATCTTTTGCCCTTGTCGGATGGCGACCCCGTTGATCTCGGTGTCGGCCGTCGCGGTGCGTTCAAAAAGTTGCAACGGCGAATCGAATCGCAGGAATTCCTCGATGGCGGTGCCAGACACGATGCGGGGGTCGTCGCGCAGTGGCTGCATCACGGCGGGTTGTTTCAATGCGGCCACGATGCCATTTCCGAACCCGTTGACGCTGGCTTCGTGTCCCGCATTGAGCAGCAACACGCACGTCGCGATGAGTTCCTCGACGCTGAGGCGCTCGCCGTCCTTTTCAGCAGACGCCAACGTGCTGATGAGGTCGGTTCCGGGACTGACTTTCCGCAGTTCCATCAATCCATGCACGTAGTCGGCGAATTCGGCGGCCGCTGCTCGGGCCTCGATCTTGTGCGCTTCGCCTGGATTGACTTCATACATCTTGACAATTGACTGCGACCACGGCCGCAAGAGGTGCTCATCGGCCTCGGGGAACCCGAGCATATGGGCGATGACCTTGACTGGCAGAGGTTCGGCGAAATCCGCAAGCACGTCGAATGTGCCGTTCTGGTCACGTTTGTCCGCACAGTCGTCGAGCAGTTCTGTTGTGAGCCGCTCGATGTGGGGCGTGAGGGCGGTGATTGTGCGCGGATTGAATGCTTTGCTCACGAGCGACTTCAACCGTGTGTGCTTGGGGGGCTCGGAATCGAGCATCGAATCCGAATGCAGGTAGTTAAAGTCATGCCATTCGTTATCGGGAGTCTTCGGTGTGAAAATCCTGCCGAGCGACTTATTGCGCAATACCGCGTTGGCGTCGGTGTGACGCGCGGCGAGGAACATCCCGGTCGGTTCGTGCCAGAAGGGTTTACCGACCGCCCTGGCCTCGGCGAGTGCGGGATACGGGTCCACGAGGAAATCCTTGTCCGCGAAATCAAGCATTGGTGGTCTCGGTGTCGTCCATACGGGCACGGTATACGGTGCCGCCCCAGACCAACAACGTGGCGAGAGACAAGACGCCGCATCCGACCATGACCTCTCGAACGCCAAATCCTGCGATTGCTATTCCCGCCAGTGCCGTTGCGATGATGTTCCCAAAATTCATGAAGCCGGTGAACGCCGCGTTGACCCGTCCGCGAATTTTTTCGGGGGTTCGGGTCATGAGAATCGAGGTGGCCGTGGCGTGCAGGTACGCGCTACCGATTCCGGTCACTCCATTCGCGATGGCGACGAACCACAGTGACGGAGACAACGAAATCGCGAGCACCCCGGTCGCGATCGTCCAGAGCGAGAACACAAGCCAACGGGGTTGCTGCGGGATACTGATGGCGCGAATTCCCAGAAGTGCCGACCCCACGAGGTTACCGACCGCCCACAAAGCGGCGATAAAGCCGTAGGTCGTCTCGTTTGCGCCGAGAACGTCCATCACGAGGAACACCTCGCCCGTGTTGACGGCACCGAGAGCCAAAATGAAGGCACAGAGGAGGACGGTCACCGATCGGAGGAGTGGGTCGCCCCAGAGGTGGCGATAACCGACCAGGGTGGATTCACGGTGTTCGGGTTTTGTTTGGTGACCGAGCCGGTTGACGCGCAAGAGAAATGGTGCGACGGCGAGCAACACAAATGTGAACGAATCGATGACAAACGGCCAGACGTAACCGGTGGCCCCCACCAAAATTCCAGCGGCCACCGGTGACGCGACCTGAGCGGCAGAGGTGTAACCGAGCGATAGTCCGTAGACGCGACTGAGGTCGGCAGGCTTTGCTAATCCGGGGACGAGAGCCTGCCAGGCGGGATTTTCTATCGCGGCGATGATGTTGTAAGCGAAAATCAGGCCGAGCACGGCCCAGAAGGGAACGTCGATGATGAAGGCGAGAGTGAGTGCACCCTGAGCGATGGCGACGACTGGAACGAGGCGCCGTGTCGAAAAGCGGTCAGCCAACCACCCAACCCACGGGCCGAACAAGATGTACGGAAGGGCGGCCGCAATGAACATCGCCGAGATTGCGATGGGTCCTTCTGCACGTTCGCGAAAAATCAATGCCCAAATCGTGACCACGGTTCCGAACGTCGATAGCGCTCGCGCAACCGACACACCGTGGATGGCAACCCAGCGGGTCGTCGTCGGCGATTCAGTGTTCGTCATCACTCGATGATCTGACGGAGGTCTGTCTCGAGAGCTGCGACAACGTCGGCGACACGGGCCGATCGGTCCGAACCCTCGGTGACAGCCGCATCGATGTAAATCTTCAGTTTCGGCTCGGTTCCAGACGGGCGAACGATGACGCGTGAGCCACCGTCGATTGTCAGCCGAATCAAGTCCGTCGGAGGGAAGTTCTCGAATCCGTTCGCAAAATCGTCCACGGCGGTCACCGCACGACCGCCGAGCATCGCCGGCGGCGAATCGCGGAACTTCGACGAGATGGGGGGAATATCCGACAAATTGGCGACGCGAATGGAAATCTGGGTCGACGCGAACGCGCCGAATCTGTCGGCGAATTCCACGAGGTGATCGGCGATGGTCAGCCCGCGCTCTTGGAGCTCACCAGCCATCGACAGAAAATCAATAGCGGCCGAGATGCCGTCTTTGTCACGAACCTTGTTTGGGTCGACGAGATACCCCAGTGCCTCCTCGTAACCAAAAATGAGGTTCGGCACACGGTTGACGAACTTGAACCCGGTCAGCGTGTACGAAAACTCGATTCCATAATCGGCGGCAACCGCGCCAAGAGCGGGGGACGAGACTATCGACGCAGCGAGTGCTGCAGGAGCACCGGAACCCTTATGGCGCTCAGCTGCACGCCAACCGAGCAAACTCCCGACCTCGTTACCGGTCAGACGACGCCATGCGCCGTTGTCGCGGATAGCGACCGCGAGCCGGTCGGCATCGGGATCGTTCGCGATGATGAGATCCACCCCAACGCGGTCGGCGGTTGCATACGCGAGGTCGAGAGCTCCCGGTTCTTCCGGGTTGGGAAACGCCACCGTGGGGAAAGCGCCGTCGGGTTCGATCTGTTCGGGGACGACGATTGCGTCACCCAGTCCTGCGGCGAGATAACACCGATTTGCGAGCTCCCACCCGACGCCGTGCAGCGCGGTGTAGACGAATCGGACGGGAGTCGCGGGTCGAGTCGAGATCGCCGCAGTTTTCTCAACGAACGTGTCGATGAGGGATTCGGGGGCGGTGTCGTAGACGCTCGACCGCGGGAAATCGGCGATGTTCAGGTTCGTCGCGTGCAGAATCATGGCCTCGATGTCAGTGTCGTCGGGGGACACAATCTGTGACCCGGCGTCCTTGCCACCCAAATACACCTTGTATCCGTTGTCGCGCGGCGGGTTGTGACTCGCGGTGACGACAACCGCAGCACTCAGCCCTAGTTCGCGCAGGGCAGTCGCGACAACGGGTGTCGGAATCGCGCGATCAAACAGGATGACGCGCAAACCGAGCCCCGCCAAAATTTCCGCGGAGTCCCGCGCGAACACGTCCGAATTCACGCGACCGTCATAGCCAATCACGACGCTCGGTTTCGCTTCGCGTTCCAACAGGAATTGAGCGAATCCGTGGGCTGCCTGAGTGACGAGCACCCGGTTCATGCGGTTCGGGCCGGCTCCCAATTCGCCGCGAAGTCCGGCCGTACCGAACGTGAGGCGCGTGTCGAAACGGTTGGAGAGGTCGGCCTTTGCGGATTCATCACCGGAATCGGCACGCTCGATGATCGCCTGCAATTCGGCGCTGGTCTCGACGTCGGGATCCTGCGCGAGCCACGCGTTCGCGCGGGCGATCAGGTCACTCGAGGACATTGATTACCCCTTTACGAGTGCGGCGACGACGTTGGCGAGCAACGCTGACATCACGGGCTCGGCGTCCTTTCCGGCGGCGATGACCTCGGAGTGGCTGAGCGGCTCACCGAGCCCCGCAGCGAGATTGGTAATGAGCGAAAACCCGATTACCTCCATTCCAACTTCGCGCGCGGCGATGGCCTCGAGCGCCG
>JBEGPO010000128.1:0-6844 GCA_041181465.1 Actinomycetota bacterium
TGTCGGCGAGTGCGCCGAACACGAGAAGGAGCGCGGCGAAAACGAGGGTGTACGACTCTTGAATCCACTGGACGTCCGTCGAGCTCGCGTCGAGGTCGGTGACGATTGCGGGGATTGCCACGTTGATAATCGTCGTATCGACGATGACGAGGGCGACAGCGAGGCTGACGAACAGAAGAGCGAGCCAGCGGTTTTTCTGAGTAGACATGGTTACCAGCATATGCGCGGGTGCAATCTCTGGTTTACCTGTTAGCATTGCTAAGTCGGCTCAGGACAGGCAGAAGTTATTCTGCAAATTTGTGTGGTTTGTATAGGTTCCGAGTCGGGTTGACAACATCCTGTTGGCAATGGTCCTCACTCGTGAATCGAACCCGGTCACTGATAGCTCGGTTTCGTGCGGCACTGCTGTGTGCCGTCATGGGTATTTACAAGCCAGAAAGCATTCTGATGCCCAGCAACACACCTCCCGCGGAACGCCGCGGAAAGAACTTCGTGCCGCGCGACGCCGCTGCGAAGAAAAAGAGCCGTTTCGGCCGCCCCGATGGTCCGGCAGGCGCGAGCCGTCCGGCTCGTGGCTCCCGCGACGAGCGCCCCACCCGCGACGACCGTCCGGCTCGTGACGACCGTTACGCCGCTGGAGCACGCCCCGCGCGTGACGACCGCCCGGCACGCGACGACCGCGGAGCACGCCCCGTTCGTGATGACCGCGCCCCGCGCGCTGACCGCACTGATCGTGCCCCTCGTAACGAATATGCCTTCCGCGATGGTCGGCCCGTTCGCGAAGGACGTCACGTGGACGCCAAGAGCAAATTCGACCGTCCGGTTCGAACTACTCGGGATGAGCGACGTGACGTCCGTCCCGCTCGCGATGATCGTCCCGTTCGCGATGATCGTCCGGCACGCGACGACCGCTTCGCTGGCGGCTCGCGCCCCGTTCGTGACGACCGTGCACCGCGCACCGATCGCAACGACCGGCCATTCCGTCCCGCACGTGATGATCGTCCCGCACGCGACGACCGTCGCCCAGCTCGTGATGACCGCGGCCCACGAAACGATCGTTTCTCGCGTGACGACCGACCAGCACGTGACGACCGTCCCGCTCGCCGCGACTCGGATTTCTATCCTTCTCGGGACGAGAAGGCGTTCTACGAGCCCGGCGAAGACGTCGTACTCGAGCGACTTCAGGCAATGGCCACCACGGCCGATGATGTCGATGGTGTGACGTTCGGCGATCTCGGCTTGGGTCGCAACATCGAATCCGCACTCCTGGAACTCGGGGCAATCGCACCGTTCCCCATCCAGGCAGCAACCATCCCTGACGTTCTCGCTGGTCGTGACGTTCTCGGGCGCGGTCGTACTGGATCGGGCAAGACCATTGCCTTCGCCGCACCGATCGTTGAACTGTTGATGGCGAACGGTGGCGGCAAAAAGCGCAGCCAGGGTCGTTCGCCTCGTGCCCTCATCCTCGCTCCGACTCGTGAACTCGCGATGCAGATCAACCGCACCGTGATGCCCATCGCGAAGTCGGTTGGTCTCTTCACCACGACGATTGTTGGTGGGGTTCCCCAGGGTTCACAGGTCATGAGCCTCCGCCGCGGTGTTGACATTGTCATCGCCACGCCCGGTCGCCTCGAAGACCTCGCGCGCCAGCGTCACATCGACTTGTCGCAGATCCAGATCACGGTTCTCGACGAGGCCGACCACATGTGCGACCTCGGATTCCTCGAGCCGGTTCAGCGAATCCTTCGCGATACCGCCGAGGGCGGACAGCGCTTGTTGTTCTCGGCCACGCTCGATAAGGGTGTCGCCTCGATCATCGATGAGTTCCTCCCCGAGCCAGCGATACATGAAGTTGCCGGCGAAGACCAGTCCTCGTCGACGATTGATCACCGGGTGTTCATCATCGATCACCGCGACAAGATTCCTCTCATCGAGCACCTCGTCCGTCGTGACGGCAAGACCCTCGTGTTCACGCGGACCCGCGCGTACGCCGAGCAGCTTGCCGACGAACTCGAGGATGCCGGGATCCCGGCGACCAGCCTCCACGGTGACCTCAACCAGTCGCGTCGTACTCGTAATCTCGAGCGCCTCACGACGGGCCGCGTCAACGTGCTCGTTGCAACCGATGTTGCCGCCCGTGGAATCCACGTCGACGACATCGACCTCGTCATCCAGGCGGACGCCCCCGACGAGTACAAGACGTACCTGCACCGTTCGGGCCGTACGGGCCGCGCGGGAAAGACCGGAACGGTTGTCACATTGATCCCGAAACAGCGCCAGCGCCGCATGACGGACCTGCTCAACCGTGCCGAGATTCAGGCTGTCATGATCCCGACCCGCGTCGGAGACCCGCACCTCGACAATCTCGTCTAAGTTATTCAGCGATGCCCACTCTGACCCGCCCGTGCGGAAGTTAGAGTGGGCATTGTGATTCGTCGGCTAACCGAAATTTCTCGTCCCGTTCTGTGGATTAACACGATCGGGACCACGGTCGTTGGCATGTGGCTGTCCGGGTTCCTCTGGACCTGGGACATCCTGCCGATCCTTATTTGGGTGACTCTTCCGTTCAACCTGTTGATTTATGGAATCAATGACATTTACGACCAAGACACCGACGCCGAGAACGACCGCAAGGGCGGATTTGGCGGGGCAAAAATCAAGCCCTCCGAAGTCCGGATGATCAACTGGGGAGTCATCATCCTCAACGTCCCCTTCCTCGTGTATTTCGCGTTCACGGTGCCGCTGGCCGCGTTCCTGTGGATGCTGGCCTATTCGTTCTCGTTCTGGCAATATTCGTCGACGCCGCTGCGATTCAAGGCACGACCCGTCTGGGACTCGGTCAGCAACGCCGATTACGCCTTCCCGCTCGCCTTCGTTCCACTCGCGCTCGGTGTCGAGCCGATGTGGCCGGCGGTCATTGGGCTCATGGCGTGGAGTATGGCCAAGCACGTTTATGACGCCATTCAGGACATCGATGAAGACGCAGCGGCGGGAATCGTTACGACCGCAGTGAAGTTCGGCGTGAAGGGCTCGTTGGTGTGGTCAGGTTCGTGGTGGATCCTCTCGACGGTCGCGTTCGCGATGGTGAACCCGCCGGTGGCAATCGTCTCGGGTGTCATTTCGGGCTGGCTCCTCGTCGCGAATTGGCGAACGCCCACCAGTGCCGAGGCGAAACGCTTGTACAAGTTCTCGGTTGCGTTCCCGTATGTCGCGGGAGCCGTCGCCGGCGTTCAATTGGTGACGGGCATCACGCTCGGGCTTTACCCGTGACCCCTCGCCGCGTCGTCGTCATCGGAGCGGGACTCGGTGGACTGTCCTCGGCCGCGCTTCTCGCACGAGCAGGTCACGACGTCACGGTCGTCGACAAGAATGACTGGATTGGCGGCAAGAGTCGCCGCATTGAGGTAGCCGGTCAGCGGATCGACACCGGACCCTCTCTGATTACCTTTCCCGCTGCGCTCGAGAAATTCTTTGACCGATTCGACGAGCTCGGTCCGGCCGGTGCTCCGACGGCCCGCACGATCGCACCGCTCACCCTCGAACGCCTTTCCGAGGTCGGGCGCTACTACTTCCGTGGCGATGTCGCAAACCTTCCGGTCGAAGCGGGGCACGCGTGGCGCGAGCCGTGGGATCGATTTGAGGCGGAACACGGTCCACTGGGGCGTCACATCACCACGATGTTGACGAACGACCCGTGGGACCCCGCGATTTATCCAGCTGCCGCCGCGTTGTTCAGCCACTACGGCACCCGGCTCAACACCGACCGATATCTTGACGGCCTCGAGTGGATGCCTGAGAACCTTCGCGAAGTGATCTCGATTCACACTCTCAACGCGGGAGTCTCGCCCGCCAAGACTCTGGCGTTGTTCGCGACCATGCCCGCCGTCATGTCGACGGACGGCGTCTGGGTGCCCACCGGCGGAGTGAACGAGATTCCGCGGACCATCGCCAGGCTTGCGACGGAATCGGGGGCGACGATTCGACTAGGTGAGCCCGTTGTCTCGGTGTCGCGCGGCAAAGTTGTAACTCAGTCAGCGGAATACGATGCTGATGTTGTCGTCAGCGGGCTCGATGCGGGGATTCTCGAACGGTTGCTGGGTCAGCGGGTTCGGGCACCTAAATCGCTGTCGTGTTCCGGTATCGCCGTGTTCGCGGTGCTCGACGACGAGTTACCGCCCGAAGTCGTCACGCACTCGGTGATCATGCCGGACGACCCCGCCGACCTGTACGAAAGCATTCGGACGAAGACGTTGCCGAAACAGACGATGGCGTTCCTCAATTACTACCGCGCCGGGCACATCTATCCGAATGACCGTCCGACCGCGGCCATATTACTCACCGCGCCACCGGACGGCAAACGATACGGAATTGACCACGAGTTTGTTAAGTGTGAAATGACGCGAATCACGCAAGTGATGGGCCTGCCGCGTGAGCTGTCCACGATGATCACTGACCACACCGTCTTTCACCCCGAGTACTTCGCCGGATTCGGAGCCGTTGGCGGTGCGCTCTACGGCGAGGGTCACCCGTGGTGGCAGAGCGGTCCATTCCACAAACCGGGATATTCCTCGAGGCGCCGACCGTGGCTCTGGCGGGTTGGCGCGTCAGTGCACCCCGGCGGCGGCGTTCCTGCTGTTCTCGGCGGAGCGTTGATTTCGACGAACCGCCTGCTCGCAAGCCTCGACTAGCGAGTCACGTCGCGGTAGCGTTCGGGGTCTTGCCCTCGAGTACCGCACGGATGCCATCGGCCACGTCTGCATAGGTTTGTGCCGCGGCGGTTCGAGTGAGTCCCATCACGTGAGGCGTCATCACCACGCGCGGGTCGCTCATGATCGGGTGACTCGCGGGCGGCTCCTCATCGAACACGTCGAGGCCGACTCCGGCCAATTTCCCGGACTGGAGGGCGCGGTGAACCGCGTCGATGTCGATGAGTGGACCTCGCCCGCAATTGATGAGGATTGCGCCCGGCTTGATAACTGCCAGTGACGTGTCGTCGATCATGTGGCGCGTCGATTCGATGAGCGGCGCGTGAAGAGACACAAAGTCGCTGTCGGCGAGGAGTTCGGCGAGCGTCTCGCAATTGATGTCGGCGGGAATCGGCGCGACGGGGTCGAAGGCCCGAACCGTTGCTCCGAGCGCGGCAGCAATCGCCCCGAGACGTTGGCCGATTCGACCCCACCCGACGATGCCGACGGTTGACCCGTCGATGTCGCCGAGCGGGAAGTTGTCGCGTTGATCCCATCGCCCGTCCCGAACAAGTTCGGTCATCCCGTTGAGGTTCTTACTCAGGTGCAACATCATCGCGAGTGCGCCCTCAGCGACCGCGTTCGTATTGCTGCCCGGGGTGATGACAACAGGAATCGAGCGCTCGCGCGCGACATCAAGGTCGACCAGTTCGGTGCCAACACCCGTTCGCGCCAACACGCGAAGTTTCGGCATCGAATCGAACAGTGAGCGGTCAACGGTCACATTTCCGCGAACAATCGCGCCTTCCGCCACGGCTAGGTCGGCAGCGGATGGGTCCGACACGAGGACGTGGTCAACTCCAAGGTGTTTTTCGACGATGGGTCGATCAACGGGACCGAGAGCGACAACGACCGACATGTCGGCTCTTATCGAATCGCGGCGGTGACGCCCGCAACTGGCTCGAGGTGAACCCACTCGCCGCTGTCAGCCGACCGTTCGGCGGCATCAATCACCTGGGCGGCCGCGACGGCATCGTGAATGTTCGAGTTGACGTGGCTGCGTCCGACGTAGGACTCGAGGAACTTGCGTGCCTCGATGATCTTGAGGTCGTCGAACCCGAGACCCATGCCGGGACCGGGCTGGAAGTGGGCGAAGTCACCGAAGGGCAACCCCGTCATGACTCGCTGGTACCCGAGCAGTTCTCCCGAGCGACCGATTGCTACGTCGAACTCGTTCAAGCGTTCGAAGTCCCACTTGAGCGAGCCCTCGGTCCCGTAAATCTCGATGTTGTATGAGGCGCGAGGACCGACCGCAACGCGGGACGCCTCGAGGGTTCCGACCGCACCCGCCGCAACGGCATTTCCGGCGAAACGAACGAGCATCGCGGCGTAGTCCTCGTTCTCGACATCACCCAGCTCGCCTCCTTCGATGACATCGAAATGAGTGCCTTTGCCCATCTGCTGAATCGGGCGCTGAGTGTGGATCGTCGAGGTCAACGCCGAAACATCAGAGATTGGACCGACGATGTACTGCATGAGGTCGACGAGGTGTCCCATGAGGTCACCCAGAACCCCGCTTCCCGCAAGAGCGCGGGTGAACCGCCACGACAAGGCGCCGTTCGGCTCGGATGAATAGTCGGCAAAGAAGGTTCCGCGAATGTTGGTGATGCGACCGAGCATGCCCTCCGCAATCATCTGCTTGGCCTTTTCGATCGCGGGGGCGTGGCGGTAGTTGAACCCGATGCTCGAGACCACTCCGGCCTCGTTGGCAGCCGCTTCGACGGCGCGGGTTTCATCTGCACCTCGACCGACGGGTTTTTCAATCCAGAACGCTTTGCCCGCTTTCGCGGCGGCGATTCCGATTTCGGCGTGGAGGAAGTTCGGCGCGCAGATCGACACGACGTCGACATCGGGGTGAGCGAGTACCTCGCGATAGTCAAGGGTGGATTCGGCATACCCGAGAACATCCTTCGCGTACTCGGCGCGCGACGGTTCGGTGTCCGCGGCGATGATGAGTTTGGGGACGATGCCCAACTCGGGATACACGACCGGAACGGCGCTGTAGGCGCGACTGTGGACCTTGCCCATCCAACCGACACTGATGAGTCCGACGCCGATTTCGGTGCGGGGGAAGGTGGTCATGGGGTGTTTCCTTTCAG
>JBEGPO010000129.1:0-3100 GCA_041181465.1 Actinomycetota bacterium
TGTTGAGCACGTCGAGCGTCGCCGCTACGGCCGCCACGTTGTAAACGTTGACGACGCTTTCGTTCGTCAGGCGAATGCCGACCGTCTCGGAATTTATCGTGAGCGACCTCAATCCCGATGAGTGGTCGATCGGCGACACACGGACGTCGGCCACCGGAGACCTGAAATCACACGCCGGACAACGAACGCGCCCGATGTGGTTGAAACGCCAAAAGACCCAGTCGAGTCGTTCGTCGCACCGCGGGCAGATCGCTGCGTCCACCGCGGAACCGCTAGGTTCGCGCGGTTCATTTCCGGTCGGGTCGACGCCGAAAAAATGCCGAGCGTTCGCATCGCTGCCGAGCGACGCGGTGATGAGATCATCGGAGTTGAGCACGAGAGTTGTTGCCGGCGAAATTGCGGACGACAATATCCATGCGATGTATTCCGGATGGGCGTTTCGCTTAATGGAGTCGCGAGTCAGATTCGTACACACCACAATGTCCGGGGCTAACTGCGGAAGCACTCGCAACGCGGAACGTTCGTCCATCTCGAGCACCGCCACGTCACTCCGACATCTCCCCCACATCGTGACCCCGTTGATGAGAGTTGCGACGATGCCGTCGCGGAGGTTAGAACCGGCCCTGTTCGTGGACACCCGCTTTCCGAGTGCGTGAAGTGCATCGGCAAGGAGGTTTGTGGTCGTGGTTTTTCCATTCGTCCCCGTCACGACAATGACCGTGTCGGGGCGAGCGATGACGCCGAGAAGATTCGGATATACCCACAGTGCAATGCGCCCAGGGACGTGTGTCCCCTCACGACCGAGAAAGCGAAGCATTGTCCCCGCACATTTTCCAAGCCAGAGGGCGGCGAGTGCACGCAACCCGTACCGCGGTCCGTGGCGTTTGCCAGGTGTAGGGACCGTCGGTTCAGTCATTACTCGAGGAACTCGCGAATCGTGACAGACCGAGAGGGGTGACGCAATTTTGTCATCGTCTTCGACTCGATCTGGCGAATGCGCTCGCGCGTGACGCCAAACGTTTCACCGATTTGGTCGAGCGTCTTGGGGATCCCATCACCGAGCCCGTAGCGCATGCGAATCACACCTGATTCGCGCTCGGACAATGAATCAAGAACCGACTCCAACGCGACCAGTAACATGCGATTAGCGACGGCGTCGAGCGGAACAATCGCCTCGGTGTCCTCGATGAGGTCTCCGAATTCGGAGTCGCCGTCTTCACCCAGAGGAGTGTGGAGCGAGATTGGCTCGCGACCATACTTCTGAACCTCGACAACCTTTTCCGGTGTCATGTCCAATTCGTTGGCCAATTCCTCGGGGGTCGGTTCGCGACCAAAATCCTGCAGCAACTGACGTTGAACACGAGCGAGTTTGTTGATGACCTCGACCATGTGAACCGGAATTCGAATCGTTCGGGCCTGGTCGGCCATCGCGCGAGTGATCGCCTGACGAATCCACCAGGTTGCATAGGTCGAGAACTTGAATCCCTTCGTGTAATCGAACTTCTCCACCGCGCGAATCAGGCCAAGGTTTCCCTCTTGAATGAGGTCGAGAAACTGCATTCCACGGCCCGTGTAACGCTTCGCGAGCGAGACGACAAGTCGAAGGTTAGCTTCGAGAAGGTGGCGTTTTGCGCGCTCGCCGTCGTCGGCGATGATTCGATATTCGCGACCTTCTCGACTTTTCTGCTTGGCTCCGGAGAGCTTCGCCCACTTTTCTTCCGCGAACAGTCCGGCCTCGATCCTAAGGGCGAGTGTGACTTCCTGCTCGGCGTTGAGAAGGGCAACCTTTCCGATTTGCTTCAGATAGTCCTTGACGGGGTCAGCCGTGGCACCCGTAATCATCGTCGACACCGAGGGGATCTCGTCATCACCCGACGAAATGTGGATCGCGTCCGCGGGCAAGGTCGCCGTGAGCGCGGTCTTGACGTCTTCAGCTTCGTCGTCCGTGAGCTCAATCACCTCGTCGAGGGCCGGCACACTCATGTCCTCAACCTCGACAATGTTGTCATCACCAACCACGAGGACGACGTCGAACTCTTCATCACCAATAAGCTCTGCGTCATCGCCGGGAGCAGCTTTTTTGCGCGACGCGGCGGAGGGCGCTTTCGCGGCTACCGCTTTCGCGGCTACCGCTTTCGCGGGTGCCTTTGCCGGTGCCTTTGCGGCTACTGTTTTCGCGGGTGCCTTTGCCGGTGCCTTCGCGGCTACCGTTTTCACGGGTGCCTTCGCCGGTGCCTTCGCGGCTACCGTTTTCGCGGGTGCCTTCGCCGCAGGCTTCGCAGAAGCTTTCGCCGCGGGGGCTACAGCAGCATCTTCCTGATCCTTATTCTTGCGATTGAAAAAGTTGAAACGGCGGGGGGCGTCAGCCATGAACAGTTCCTCTTTCGGGCAGTAGAAACCCCCGTGTCAAATCGGCTGGGCCGCTGACTCGGGGTCCTTCAGTTGATAGGTTACCACGGCCGACTAGTCATAAGAATTACCGCGTGTTCGCAAAAAGTTTTCCAGTTCGGTCGCGATGCTCTCGGCGCTCGGAAACTGCCCGTCGTCGTCGACGAACGGTGACGGAGTCGGATTGTCGAGCATGTACTTATCGTGACGGCTTTCCAAATTCGTGATCAGTTTCGCAAGTTCGTCGTTGTCGGCCACTTGATCAGCAATTCCCGTGATGAACTCCCGACCCGTCTCTCTCAACGCATCGGTTTGCAGTGATATTCCCGTGCCGGTCGTAATTGCATCGACTACGGCCAGTGTGCCAGCCGGGTACTCAGCATCCGCAAGATAGTGAGGTATCAAGAGGACAAAACCGGCAACGGGGTGTTCCAGTTTGGTGAGCATGAACTCGACCAGGTGAACAAACGTGCCGGGCACTTCGGTCGTGGGTTTCCAGACGGAATAATGCTCGATCAGGTCTTCTCGATTTCCGCTCACCGTCATCCCAACCGGTCGCGTGTGAGGGACCGGCATGGGAATTGCGTGAACCCACATCGTCTCTGAGGTCTCAAACTTTTCGATCGCGGTGACGACAGCTTCTGCGGCGGCTTCCCATCGGTAGTCCGGCTCGTATCCGGTCAGCAATAGAAACTGCACTCCCAGTTCATCG
>JBEGPO010000130.1:0-5689 GCA_041181465.1 Actinomycetota bacterium
TTTTCGACGGATTCTAGGAAACGGCTAGAGAAGCGCGTCGTCTCCTGACTGGCGAATCTGTTCCACGATGTCTTTCACGCGTTGAGCGTGGGCAGCCGTCGTGACCAAAAGTGCGTCGGGCGTGTCGACGACGACGATGTCCTTGACGCCAATGAGCGAAATCAAACGCTTCGTATGCGACACGACAACCCCGCTGGAACCCTGGTTCAGGACACGCGTGTTTTCTCCAAGTGTCGCAAGAACATTCGCGCGGCCATTCGTGTGAAGCCTAGCCAGCGACGCGAAGTCGCCGACGTCGTCCCATTGAAAGTCACCCGGGATGACGGCGAGGCGGCCGTGTTCCGCCGCGGGTTCGGCGATGGAGTAGTCGATGGCGACCTTGGGGATTGTCGGCCACACGCGCTCGAGCACGGCGGAGCGTTCGGGCGTGTTCCACGCGTCGGCTATTTCGTCAATGGGATCGGCCACATCCGGTCGGTTCGCGCGAAGTTCTTCGAGGAGAACACTCGCCTTCGCGATGAACATTCCTGCGTTCCACAAGTGAGTGTCACCCTCGACATATTCAGTCGCTTTGTCCAGGCTGGGCTTTTCAACAAAACGAACCACTCGATGCGCGCGACGCGCCCCCGTGACGTCCAGCGCCTCACCCGACTCGATGTAGCCGAAAGCTGTCGACGGCGACGTCGGGCGGATACCAATCGTCACGATGAATCCGGCCGAGGCTGTGGCAATTGCTTCATTTACCGCAGTGATGAATCGGCGTTGGTCATCGATGACGTGGTCCGCCGCAAACGAACCGATGATCGCATCGGGGTTTCGCCGAACAAGTATCGCGGCCGCAAGAACGATCGCTGCGGTCGAATCCTTCGGGGATGGCTCGAGAACAGTGTTGCCCGCAGCGAGCATCGGAAGCTCGTGCGCGATGGCCTTGGCGTGGGACTTTCCGCACACCACAACAATGTTGTCCCCCGCGATGGGTTCGAGTCGATCCCACGTTTCGACGAGGAGGCTTCGACCGCTTCCGGTGAGGTCGTGCAGGAATTTCGGGGCGTCGGCACGCGAGAGCGGCCACAACCGTGAACCGACTCCACCCGCAGGAATAACTGCGTAAAAGTTAGCTTCGCGATGTGAGCTCGTCATGTCCGACAGCCTACGCGAGGGGGTTAGACTGGAACCAAATTGTTCGTGCTTCAGGAGGAATCGAGTTGTCAATCAAAACCCCGAGCAAACCGAAAACTGTGTTTCGAGGGACGCTCTATCGCGGACACGAGGGCATGTGGTCGTGGGTACTCCACCGCATCACCGGTATCGCGATCTACTTCTTCCTGCTGGTCCACGTACTCGACACTGCGACCGTTCGCCTCGATCCCGAGTTGTACAACGTCGTCATGGCGTCGTACAAAACTCCGATCATGGGACTCGGCGAAGCGGTCCTCGTCGCCGCAATCGTGTTCCACGCCTTCAACGGTTTGCGCATCATTCTGGTTGACATGACTGCCTGGGCATCGCGCCACCACCGTGCGTTGTTTTACGGTGTGCTCGTGCTGTGGACCGTTGTGATGATCGCGTTCCTCCCCCGCCATCTCATGCACGTCTTCGGAGGGTAATCGTGAAATTCTTCCGTTTTGATCGCCTCGCGTGGATATTCATGCGCGTCTCTGGGTTCCTTCTGATTGGACTTATTTTTACCCACCTCACCGTCAATCTCATGCAAGACGGAGGCGTCAAGGCGATCGACTTTGCCTTCGTTGCTGGAAAACTCGCGAACCCGTTCTGGCAGTGGTTCGACGTCACCCTGTTGTGGCTGGCACTCATCCACGGAAGCAACGGGATGCGCGTCGTGATTGACGACTACGTGTACCGCGCTGGAGTTAAGCGTTTTTTGCTTGTGTCACTCGTAATCTCGACCACCACCTTGATTGTTCTCGGAACGCTCGTCATTTTCACGCTTGATCCCTGCCCCGTGGGTTCTCCCGCGGATTTGCTTCCCTCGTTTTGCGCTGCCGGCTGACCTATACATAAGGAGTAAACCGTGACCACGGTTCATCATCACGAGTACGACGTTGTCATTGTTGGCGCGGGAGGTGCAGGAATGCGTGCGGCCATCGAGTCGGCTCCGCACGCCAAGACCGCCGTCATCACCAAGCTGTATCCGACGCGCTCGCACACCGGAGCTGCGCAGGGCGGAATGGCCGCGGCCCTCGCAAACGTCGAAGAAGACTCGTGGGAGTGGCACACCTTTGACACCGTCAAGGGTGGCGACTACCTCGTGGACCAAGATGCCGCTGAGATCCTTGCCAAAGAAGCGATTGACGCCATCCTCGACCTAGAGAGAATGGGTCTTCCGTTTAACCGAACCCCGGACGGAAAAATCGACCAGAGACGTTTCGGCGGCCACACCCGCGATCACGGAAAAGCACCGGTTCGCCGCGCGTGCTATTCGGCGGACCGCACCGGCCACATGATCCTTCAGACGCTATTCCAGAACTGCACCAAACTCGGCGTCGAGTTCTACAACGAGTTTTATGTTCTCGACCTCGTGCTTACGGAAGAAAAGGGCAAGACCCGGACGAGCGGTGTTGTCGCCTACGAGCTCTCGACCGGTGACATTCACGTGTTCAATGCGACTTCGGTCATCTTTGCGACCGGCGGATTCGGCAAGATGTTCAAGACCACCTCGAACGCCCACACCCTCACGGGTGACGGCGTCGGCATCGTGTGGCGCAAGGGAATCCCGCTCGAGGACATGGAGTTCTTCCAGTTCCACCCGACCGGACTAGCCGGCCTGGGGATTCTCTTGACTGAAGGCGCCCGAGGCGAAGGAGCAATCCTTCGCAACGCGAGCGGCGAGCGATTCATGGAACGTTACGCCCCGACCATCAAAGACCTCGCGCCGCGTGACATCATTTCGCGCTGCATGGTGCAGGAAGTTGCCGAAGGCCGTGGCGCCGGGCCAGACAAGGATTACGTCCTTCTCGACTGCACCCACCTCGGTGCTGAAGTCCTCGAAACCAAATTGCCGGACATCACCGAATTCGCGCGCACCTACCTCGGGGTGGACCCGGTTACCGAACCGGTTCCCGTCATGCCGACCGCGCACTACGCGATGGGTGGAATCCCGACCACCACCGATGCCGAAGTCCTGCTCAACAACACGACGGTGATTCCGGGGCTCTACGCCGCCGGGGAATGTGCCTGTGTTTCCGTCCACGGTTCAAACCGCCTGGGAACAAACTCGCTCCTCGACATCAACGTCTTCGGAAAACGTGCCGGTCGCAACGCCGCCGCTTACGCCAACAAGGCGAAGCGCCCCGCGCTTCCCAAGGGCACTGAATCGTTCGTCGTTGAGCTAATCGAAAAGATGCGGACCGCGGACGGTTCGGAGAGCGTCGCGGCAATCCGCAAGGAACTGCAACTTGAAATGGATCGCAACGCCCAGGTGTTCCGAACAGAAGAATCGCTCTCGCACGCTCAGACAGTGATCGAGGCGCTTCGGAAACGGTACGAGAAGGTTGGCATCCACGACCGTGGCCAACGATTCAACACCGACCTGCTCGAAGCCATCGAACTCGGCTTCCTGCTCGACCTCGCCGAGGTTGTCGTCGTGTCGGCCCGTAACCGCAAGGAAAGTCGGGGCGGCCACATGCGCGACGATTTCCCCGACCGCAACGACAAAACCTACATGAAGCACACGATGGCCTACAAGAAGGGTGAGAAAATCGCTCTCGATTGGAAACCCGTCGTCATCACGAACTACCCACCCATGGAGAGGAAGTACTAATGCCCGAACTCGGCGTGGTGCAATCGTTCAAAGTCACTTTTATCGTTCGACGGTTCAACCCTGAGACGGATCAAGAACCCTTCTGGCAGGATTTCGACGTCGACATGTATTCGACCGACCGAGTACTCGACGGCCTCCACAAGATCAAGTGGGAACAAGACGGTTCGCTGTCGTTCCGTCGCTCGTGTGCTCACGGAATCTGCGGATCGGATGCGATGCGCATCAACGGTCGAAACCGGCTCGCATGCAAGACCCTCATCAAGGACCTCGACATTACGAAGCCCGTTTATGTCGAGGCCATCAAGGGATTGCCGCTCGAGAAGGACCTGATCGTCGACATGGAACCGTTCTTCGCCGCGTATCGCGAGGTCCAGCCGTTCCTGCAGTCAACGTCCAAACCGGATAAAGAGAACATCCAGTCACCCGAGCAGCGTGCCCGTTTCGATGACACGACCAAGTGCATCCTGTGTGCGGCGTGTACGACGTCGTGCCCCGTGTTTTGGACGGACGGGCAATACTTCGGCCCGGCCGCCATCGTCGCTGCCCACCGCTTTATTTTTGACTCGCGTGACGAAGCCTCCCAGGTCCGCCTTGACATCCTGAACTCGAAAGAAGGCGTGTGGCGATGCCGCACCACCTTCAACTGCACCGAGGCGTGCCCCCGAGGCATCGAGATCACCAAGGCGATCTCCGAGGTCAAGCAAGCCACCATTAGCGGCGTCCGCCGCTAGGTTGAGCGCCCGGACTGTGCTGGCTTGGCCCGTCACCGCCCCGAACCTGGCTTGATTGCGGAAGTCATGTCGAAAGAGGTCCACTAATGAAAATCGTTTGTGTCACCGCATGCTTTTCAGGAATTGTGCACACCTACATTGCCGCTGAAGCGTTTGAGCGAGCGGGTGCGACGCTCGGGCACAAGATTTTTGTCGAAACCCAGGGATCAGCTGGGTCAGGTCCCGTTGACCAGGACATAATCGATTCGGCTGATGGCGTCATTTTTGCGGTTGATCTCGAGGTCGCGGGGCGAGATCGTTTCGCGGGTAAGCCGTATCTTCACGTCGACGTCCGCGCGGCTATTAATGGAGCCAACGGCCTGATCGAGCAACTGCTCGGACAGATCCGCGACGGCACAGCCGCCACGGTCGAAGTCGCTCAACCAGTAGCGGCCCTACCCGAATCATCGGACAGCGGCCGGAAGAAAAAGGGGTTCTTTGCGAAACTATTCGGCGGGGGACGCTAGCGCCCCTCGAGGTCACACCGCGCGAACGTAGGATTGAGCCATGGTTACGCGCATCGCATCGGTCAACGTCAATGGCATCCGCGCCGCGTACCGCAAGGGCATGGGCGACTGGCTCGCCGACCGTAAACCAGACATCGTTGCCGTTCAAGAAGTCCGAGCCGAGCGCGCGGACATCGACGCGCTTGTCGATTCGACATGGCACGTCATCAACGACGAGGCGACCGCCAAAGGCCGGGCCGGTGTCGCCATCCTGTCGCGTCATGAACCAATCGCCGTCCGGACCGAGTTTGGTGCATCCGACTTCGACAGCGCAGGTCGATGGATCGAAGCCGACTTCCACGTCAGCGGAAAGAACGTCACCGTCGTGTCCTGCTACGTTCACTCGGGGGACGTGGATACCCCGAAGCAGATCGAGAAGTACAAGTTCCTCGACGCATTGGAAGCCCGCCTCGCGGAACTTGCCGCGGGTGGCGCAATCGCTCTCGTCATGGGTGACCTCAACGTCGGTCACCGCACGCTCGACATCAAGAATTGGAAGGGCAACACGAAAAAGGCTGGATTTTTGCCCGCCGAACGCGAGTACTTCGACCGCATTCTCGGTGCCGAGGGCGACCCGGCCTATAACGCTGGGGCAGGGCTCGGTTGGGTTGACCTCGGCCGTCGGTTCTCGG
>JBEGPO010000131.1:0-9898 GCA_041181465.1 Actinomycetota bacterium
TGAGCACTACGGGACGGTCGATTGAGTCGAGCCACGTCGCGTCAAACAATCCGCCGGGAATGATACTGGAATCATAGGAACCCCCGACAATCCACTCAAGGTCGGGGTTTGCGTCGGCGAACTGTTTGACGCTTGTCGCGATGGCCTCCGGCGTGCGCCCCGAGCGGATTTCCGGTACTAGGAGTTCTAGGCCGGCAAAGATCGGTTGTGCGTGACCGTCGCCCACACCAGGAAGAATGGTATGGCCCGTTCCGTCAATAAGGTCGGTGTCGGGTAGGTCGACCATCGCCCGGGCCGCGTCACCAATGGCGACGATTCGGTTCCCGTCGATCGCTATCGCGTCACTCGTTTCCACCCGACCGCGCTGGTCCGTAGACACAATTACGAGGGCATCGGTGATGACGGTCGTGGCCACAGTGCCTCCAGAGGTTATTGAAGTATCAGCGATAACGTAGCCTAGACGCCGTGCTATCGCAACCACCTGTGA
This sequence comes from Actinomycetota bacterium, assembly GCA_041181465.1. Taxonomy (GTDB): domain Bacteria; phylum Actinomycetota; class Actinomycetes; order Actinomycetales; family Microbacteriaceae; genus MWH-TA3. The sequence continues at coordinate 488 of JBEGPO010000131.1, forward strand.
AGGCGGAAATCCCTGCCTGATAAACTGCGGCTGGGCTGAATTTCTAGCCCGCCGCCCTCGTAGCTCAGCGGATAGAGCAGGAGCCTTCTAATCTCTTGGTCGCAGGTTCGACTCCTGCCGAGGGCACAACAAACACGGCAAACAAGAAACCAAAACACTGGCAACCAGCTGGGGAGTCCGCGCACGGCGTTTCGTTCGCCGGAAAGCCTAGAAGCCTTCACAAACAGAGGGGAGTGAGCATGGCAAACATTTCATCCTTCACAAAAATCAATGCGCGTCTCGCCGTCGGAATCGCCTAAGAATCCGGGGTGAATATTGCCACCACCGCCGTTAATATGGCCGTATGAAACGTATTCTGTTTGCCGCGCCGCTACTGGTCCTCGCTCTAGTGTCGGGATGCACCTCCTTCAACTCATCAGGCGGGGAAGATGGCTCAGAGCAATCCGCTCCAATTGAGTGGAAAGATGCTCAGAACATTGAATTCGTGACCGATCACACGACACATATCCCGAACTCCAAGGCCGTCCTCAAAGAACTGAACCGGCAGGCGAGCACCGAAAAGTCGGGTATGAAGTGGGAACGAGACGCTTACGGCGATGTCGGTGAACTCGCGACCTACGTGGATGACGTTTTTCTTTCATCCGGTGAAGGCAGCCGGGGCTGTGGGTTATGGGTTTACGGATTTCGGGAATGGGCGTCGGAAGCCGTTGTTGGCGGTGACTTCGATTGGGTCCAAGAGGAATTCGTTTCGGGTGAATTCTCTGACGGCGGCTTGGGCTACGTGTTGATTTACTCGGACACCGAAACGGAGTGTTTCAAACAAGCGATGAACATGATTGAGGGTGTGTACGCTCCCAACTCCAAAGTTGAGCAGGGAATAAAGCCGAACCCGTCGCTTGTCATCGAATTTGACGATGCCGACGGAACGATGGTCTTAGGGAATGCGGGTGATGCACCAATCAAGTTGAATGACGAATTTTGTGTTGTGACCCCCGAGGGTGCTTATGTGGACACTCTGAAGGGTCGAGTCACGGGAACCCTTGCCCCGGGTGAGGGGATTCGCATTGACGCTGACTTTGATGCGCTGGGCTACCTCGATAAAGACATTGAGAAGCAAATTGGCATCGGAAACTGTTCTCGGAGCGAGTTTCGCGTGATTGCGTCACTCAACTAGCTCGTAGTTGAATAAGTCGCGAGATTCAACCTTTGTGGTCGTTGAGTCAACAGCTAGGAGATCAGTGATCTCGTGGTCGCAGGTTCGACTCCTGCCGAGGGCACAAATACCCGTCGAATTGCCAACACTGCGATAAGTCGCCCAATGCGCAAGTAGGCTGTTGAACGCGCAGATTGTGCAGGTTGCCCTTAGTTCAACACAGCGATTCTAGGCTTCATCCGATTAGCAGAGAGGCAAACAGTCAACGATGACTAGCAACAGCACCGAGAGCAAAAATCCGTCGAGAAAACCTGGACCCCTGAGCCGCGCATCACGATTTTTCTACTCAAGGTCAAACCTGGTCACCGCATTGCTGGCCACCGCTGTTTTTGCCGGCTACCTTTTCGTTGTCCTAACCGGCAAGGGGACAACTTTTGCCGTGGCCGATAGCAGTGTTAGGTCGCTCGGAACGTCGTTGGGCTTCGGTCAGGCAGAGATCCTTGCTTTCCTTGCGGAACGTTCTGATCCGATGATTCTGGCCTATGTCGAATTCAACCAGCTTTGGGACACTCTCTTCGGTTTGATCTACGGGGTTATGTACGTCGTCTGGGTCTCGGTGTTGTTTAAGCCATATTCGCAAAAGGTCGGGATTCTGAATCTGCTCCCATTTGGTCAGGTTATCTTCGATTGGGTAGAGAACTTTTCCCTTTCCGCGCTATCCAGCCAGTATCTTGCAGACGGCACGATTTCGTCGTCGATGGCTCTACTCGCCTCAACGTCCTCGGCAATCAAATGGGGATTTTCACTACTGGTCTATGTCGTGATTGTTGTTGGGATTGTCAGGCGGGTAGTAGGCGCTGTCAAGCGGCGAAGCAAGCGCTAGGTCCGAGTTTTCCCAGAACAGCGGCTTTGATCTCGGAACTTTCTGGCTGACGGAGCAAAAGGACGGGCGTCCACTCTTTGGATTGGTTAGTTCTCTTCCCAGTCGAACGACGCTTCGCAGCGGATGAATCTCAGACACAGAGTGGGTATTCCGATGGCGTAGCCGTTGTTTTCTGACACTGCGGTGTCATCGCCCCACGTATTCGTGCCAATGACTTCGCCGCGGGCGTTCAACAACGGACCGCCAGAGTTTCCATGGTTGATGGCCGCGTCGGTGACGATGATGTTGATGTCGGGGAAGAAGTTGCTCACGTGTCCAAATGTGTACGTTCCGGGAATGATCGAATCAAAGAACTGAGAGTACGGACTTCCCGCCGCCATCACCCAGTCTCCGACCAGCGGAGGACTGGACGCGAATGGAAGACTTTCCACGGGATCCGCCGTGATGAGCAACGCGAGATCCGCCCACACTTCCGAAGTCTCGTCGTAGTAGCTCGCATCGAAGTCATAGAGAAAGGCGTCTGCCTCTCTGGTTCCACTCAGTGTCTGGATCGATATGGGAACATCTGTGTCAACGCAGTCTTCGATCACGTGCCAGTTGGTGACGATTTCGAACGGGTAGTCGTCGTCGGTCGTCGTGCTGGCATCATCGTCAACTTCGATGCCCCATCCCGAGCCCGATGAGTCTCCGCAGTAGACGGTGACGACAGCGGCGTTTGCGAGCGCAACAATCGAGGAGACGTCCACGCTCGATTCCGCCCGCGACGAGGTTGCAGTGGAATCACTTAGCATCGCACCAACGGCGTCGCCCAGCGTGCCGACCACGGCGACGAGTAGCGCGATCAACGCGAGGATGAATCCGGCGATAGCGAGTCCCGAGGGTGGTCGCTGTTGTGAACCTTTTGTGATTGCGCCGTCTTCCATACTCGTTGCCCTCCTTTTAGTTAACTTTAATGTGGAACACGTGGGACCAACCCTCGTCACCAAGATTGGTCGAGATAACCTCGCCCGTCGCCCCTGCATAAATGCCTGAACCGCCAACGACCGGCCTCACGGTTTCTGCTCCGACGGCGATTGTTGATCCGGCGGGCGGATAGAGCGAAATTCCGCCAACGACGAGTTGATTGGACTCATCACCGAAGACAAAAACGAGATTGGCGCTCCGAAGTTCTTCGTCACCGTTGACGCTATCGAACAGGGTGGTCAAGGTGCCTGAAAGATACTGGCCTTCCGCGCTGACGCCGTCGACATCGATGGGAATGAAAAACGTGCGCACGGTTCCCGGCCCGGCGCCAATTGTCGAGGTCGGCGCCACGACTGCGTGCGTCACCGTTACTGTGGTCAACGGGCGCTGGTTCGCGATGAACGCCACCCCCGCAATAACGAGGACACAAAGGGCGGAAAGCACAACAACGACAAGCCGATTGCTAGTTCTCATTTTCTGACTCTATCTGCTCGCGAGGAATCCTCGGCCCGCCGAGGACTCGCCACCCGCAACAATGTGAGTGCGATAGTGTGGTGACGATGTCAGTGAGATACAGGAACTTCCAACCCGTCGATACCGACGCGCTCTTGGTCCTGTGGGAAAAAGCTCGGGGTGCAGGATTCGAGCCGGTGTACTCTCTTGCCGAGGTTTTGGCGTCGTGTAACTCAGACCACGCGATTGTCGCCTACGAAGACCATTCGATTCTCGGTATCGCGGTGGGCCGCGTCGCCCACGAACAAGGCTGGGTCGTTCTGCTCGCAGTTGATGATAGCCACCGCGGCAAGGGAATCGGGGGGCGCCTCTTGGGCGAACTCGAAATCGACATGGCCAAGTCGGGAATCACAAAACTCTCGATGCTGGTCTCAGATAACGGCCAATCCGGTGTCCTGGAAAAGTCAGGCTTTCAAAACTTCAAGCACCTCAAATACTTTGAGCGCGAGGTGTCGGTCAGTGAACGTGAGCGCGAACTGCTGAAAAATTTGGGTGGACGTGTTCTGGCAAGAGACCTGTGGGACAAAATCGCCGGAATGAAGAACGAAAAAGAGTTGCTCGAACGCAGGCTCGTCCTGCCACTCGCCGATTCGAAATTGGCCGAAGAGTTCGGGGTAGAACCTCCCCGCGCAATCGTGCTGTTCGGCCCACCGGGCACAGGCAAGACGACGTTTGCGAAGGCCGTGGCGTCCCGGCTCGACTGGCCATTCATCGAGTTCTTCCCATCTCGGTTGGGCGAAGACTCGAGCGGTGTGGCGGGCGGACTGCGAGACGTGTTCACGGCGGTCAACGAACTCGAAAACGTGGTCGTGTTCATTGATGAAGTCGAAGAGATCGCGTCGAAGCGCAAGGGCGATCCACCGTCGCCAACCCAGGGTGTGACAAACGAACTGCTCAAACTGATTCCGAACTTTAGGGAAAAGCCCGGACGCCTTTTGGTAGTCGCCACGAACTACATTCGCGCGTTGGATGACGCCTTTTTGCGACACGGGAGGTTTGACTACGTCATTCCCATTGGGCTACCCGACGACGAAGCGCGCCACTCAATTTGGGCGCGCTACATCCCGAGCTCGGCTGAAGGCACGATTGATCTCGACGAGTTGGTTGTGCGATCAGCGGGATTCTCCCCTGCAGACATCGAATACGCCGCGCGAAAAGCGTCCCAGCGGGCGTTGGAGCAGTCGGTTTATGAAAGCAAGGGGGCGACGAAAGATTCCTCCACAACGAAAACCGAACACTACCTGTGGGCGATCGGTGACACGCGTCAAACCGTGAGCGACGAGGCCATCGAAGAGTTCGAGCAAGACATCGAGAGGCTTGGTCGACTCTAGGCTGAAGTCCCGTCTCGGAAACACCCCGAGCGCTAAGGTTTGCCCGCCGGGGGTTGACTGGGTTGTGGTGCTCCAGGTTTCTCGCCTTCGCCTTCGCCTTCGCCGTTGCCCTCACCCATCTCCAGGTTGGCACCGCCCTCTGTGACAGAGTTCACGAACAGATCAATTGGCCGCTGGACCTGCGTACTGATGTTTCTCGGTGATTGAAGCGCAAGTATGTTCACGACGATGAGAAGCACAATCAGACCAGCCGACAGCGCGTAATAGTTTTTCAACCACCTAATCCTGGACGGTGGATAAAGTGAAATACCGAAGAGCGCGAGTAGTGACGATGCAATGAGCAAGATGATGAGTGTGACTGGCAAGTTGGGCAATTGCACGGTAAGGCGCGCTTTCCGCGCGTCCTTCAACGCCTCCAAATGTGTGTAGACATTGTCAATTTGGTGTTCTGTGAGCGACGCGGTTTCCGCGATAGTCACGACGTCCGCTTCGATTGTGGCGAGTTGACTCTGGGCTTCGCGGGTCGGCCCGACGATGCCATTTGCCCCAATTTCGTTGCTTTCGACCGCGAGTGCGTATTCGACAAGCGCCTCTGATACCAGCTTCCCACGTGGGTCACCGATGCCGCCAAGGTCCTCAGCCAGCGAGGTCGCCGAAGTGAATTCATTCGTGATGGACGCGGCAAAACCGGTTTGGTTATCCCACGACGTGACGACGGCAAAAGCCCCGACAAAAATGAACGCCCCGGAAACGATGACGAGTGCTTCTTTTCCAAAATCGGCGGATTGACGATCTTCGACTCGACCGGCGCTGATTCTCACTCCGAGCAGGATCACAATTGCAATCGGCACGGCCACGATGGTGGCGATGAGCCAAATCGGAAGATCAAGGAACGCCTCGAGGGCACTGAGATTCGTCTGCACTGGAAAAGTATACCGAGAACAGGACGCTCACTATCCGTTTGTTTTCTTGGACGACACATAGATAAGTCACAGCAAATTGTAGGTATTTGATTTGTATGTTTGCGTCATCGGCACAACCGTCCGACTACACCAAACACGAAATGAGTTCTCATGCAACGTTCCCGAACCGTCACCGCAATCCTTGCGTCGACGTTGACTACTACCGTGGCCATCGCCACACTCGTTGGCGGGGCAGCCCCGGCCATCGCAGGAAAAGCACCCAACAAAGAGCCACGTCCGGCCGCAACGGGACCGCAATACACGTATAGCGGCGAGCGCAACAATCTCATGAACCCCGCGTGGGGCTCTGTTTCGTTCGGTTTTGTCCGAACGGCGCCGCAGGGCTATAACGACGGCATCTCGACTATGGCCGGACCGGGTCGTCCCAGCGCCCGCGCCGTCTCCAATGCGATTAGCGCCCAGGCCGAAAGCATTATCAACAATCGCAACTTGACCGACATGGTTTATGTGTTTGGTCAATTTCTTGACCACGACATCACCCGAACGATTAAGCGAACAGGCGATCGCCAGCCCATCTCTGTTCCCACGGGGGACCCGCAATTTGACCCCGCGTCAACAGGAACCGCAACAATCCCGTTCACTCGATCGACGTTTGTGACGAGCACGGGCACGTCGACCACGAACCCGCGACAGCAAAACAACTGGGTGACGGCATTCATCGACGGGTCACAGGTCTATGGTTCCAATGCGGATCGCGCGACGGCTCTTCGAACAATGACCGGTGGGTTGATGAAGACAAGCGAGGGCAACATGCTTCCGTTCAACAGTCTTCTTCTCGAAAACGACAACGACGCTCACCAGGTGGCCGATGAGAACCTCTTCTTGGCTGGGGATGTTCGCGCTAACGAGAACCCGGGCATCACCTCGCTACAGACCCTGTTTGTGCGCGAACACAATCGCATCGCAGGACAGATCGCTGCGAGAAAACCCAGCCTCAGCGACGAAGCGATCTATCAGAAGGCGCGTCAGACGGTCATTGCCGAGATGCAGTGGATTGTCTACAACGAGTACCTGCCGGCACTGCTCGGCTCGAATGCCATGCCCGTGTACCGGGGTTACTCACCACGGGTGAACCCGTCGATCTCTAACGAGTTCGCGACGGCGGCGTACCGCTTTGGCCACAGCATGTTGGACGACGAAGTTGGTCGACTCAACAACGACGGTACAGAGACAGACGGCGGGCCGCTGGAATTGGCAACGGCTTTCTTCAATCCAACGGTGTTTGACCCGTCGTTACCCAACCACGAAGGTGACATTGACGTCTTTCTCAAAGCAGAAATCACTGGTGAGGCGCAAGAAGTAGACGTCTACATCAACGACGGCGTGCGGAACTTCCTGTTTGGCCCTCCCGGTGCTGGCGGACTGGATTTGGCGGCACTCAACATCCAACGCGGGCGTGACCACGGGCTCGCAGATTACAACACGATGCGCGCTGCCTACGGACTCCCGAAGGTGACTGAATTCAGCCAGATCACGTCGGATGCGACGTTAGCTGCGCAACTGGCAGCCACCTACGGAGATGTCAACAGTGTTGATGCGTGGGTCGGTGGATTGGCAGAAGATCACGTCGCCGGAGGCTCTCTCGGTCAGCTCTTCACCAAGGTGATCGTCAATCAGTTCTCGCGCCTTCGAACCGGTGACCGGCTGTATTTCGAGGCATGGATGAGTAGGCCGGATGTCGCGGCAATCAAGCGAACCTCGCTGGCGTCGATCATCACGGCGAACACCGCACTGACCACCGTGCAACGAAACGTGTTCGTGACGAACGGTTAAATTCGCGGTGCTACAGCGCCTTGATGATGTCTTCGACGCGGTCCTTTGCGTCGCCGAACAGCATCAAGGCGTTGTCGCGGAAGAACAGCGGATTTTGAACTCCTGCGTAACCGGAACTCATTGACCGTTTGAACACCACGACCGTGCTCGCTTCCCAGACATGGAGAACGGGCATCCCAGCGATGGGGCTGCCCGGATCTTCCGCGGCGGCGGGGTTGACCGTGTCGTTGGCTCCGATGACGAGAACGACTGCGGTGCTCGCAAAGTCATCGTTCACTTCGTCCATTTCGAGAACGATGTCATACGGCACCTTCGCCTCGGCGAGCAGCACGTTCATGTGTCCGGGAAGTCGACCAGCGACGGGGTGGATGCCGAACCTCACGGTTATGCCCTTCGCAATCAACCGCTGCGTAAGCTCGGCGACCGGGTACTGCGCTTGTGCGACCGCCATTCCGTAACCGGGGGTGATGATGACCGTATCCGCGGCATTGAGCATTTCAGCCACGGACGCAGCATCGGTCTCGTGAATCTCGCCCTCTTCTTCTTCGCCAGCGGCCGCGGGCTTGGGAATCCCGAAGCCTCCCGCAATCACGGAAATGAACGAGCGGTTCATGGCCTTACACATGATGTACGACAGGTACGCACCGGAGGATCCGACGAGCGCTCCCGTTACGATGAGGAGGTCGTTGTTGAGAAGGAATCCGGCTGCCGCGGCAGCCCAACCCGAGTAGCTGTTGAGCATCGACACAACGACTGGCATGTCTCCGCCACCGATGGACGCGACGAGGTGCCAACCGAGGAGCAACGCGAGTACCGTGACGGCGACCAGCAACCAGATGTCGGGCGTGACGATGTACCAGACGGTCAGGCCGACGAATCCAACCAGCGCTCCGACATTGAGAAAGTTCTTCCCAGGAAGCATCAGTGGGCTGCTGGAAATACGCGCAGAGAGCTTGAGGAAGGCCACGATCGAGCCAGTGAACGTGACGGCACCGATGAACACACCGATGAATACTTCACCATGGTGGATGCTGATGAAATCGGCGGCAACGCCATGCGAATCGAGTGCACCGTTCCAGCCCACGAGAACCGCGGCGAGACCGACGAAGCTGTGAAGAAGCGCGATCAATTCCGGCATTCCCGTCATCGCAACGACGCGCGCGCGCCAGAGACCAATTCCGGCACCGATGAGAACGACGACGACGAGGAGGGACAGTCCGAGCATCGATTGTGGTGAGCCCCATGAATTCAGAGCAAGAGACGCGATGGTGGCGACGAGCGCGAGAGCCATTCCCGCGATTCCGAAAGTGAGTCCCGATCGGGACGTCTCGTGCTTGCTCAATCCGGCGAGGCTCAAAATGAACATGAGCGCCGCAACAATGTAGACGGCAGTGGTCAGCATGTCGATGTTCACTTGGTTCCACCTTTGCTAAACATCTTGAGCATTCGACGTGTCACGGCAAACCCACCGAAGATATTGATTGATGCGAGAAGGACGCCGGCCGCGGCCAAAGCCTGAACGACGATGTTGGGCGACGCGAGTTGGGCGATCGCCCCGACAACCACAATTCCCGAGATGGCGTTCGTCACACTCATGAGCGGAGTGTGCAATGCGTGGTGGACTTTGCCGATCACATAGAAGCCGACAACCACTGACAGCATGAGCACGAGGAAGTGCTGGGGGAGAGGCGCGGGGGCGAAGGCGCAGATCGCGAGAACGGCGGCAAGCCCGATGCCCCTCAACAGTCCTTTTCTCAAAGGCGACATCACACGCGCCTCGGGTGGGGCCACCGGTTCGGCCGCGGCTGCGGT
>JBEGPO010000132.1:0-2894 GCA_041181465.1 Actinomycetota bacterium
GTGTTCACGAGTGAATCGTCGGTGCACAACGGCCAGGTCGGACAACCGAGCCCGGACGCGGTCAGCCGCACAAATGCACCCGTGACGGCGATTCCCGATTGAGCAATAAGCGACAACCACACAACAGTTCGCACGGAACGGTCCCTCAACGAGGTCGGAAATGCAAAGCGCATCGAAGCCTAACGAGTAGGATGAAAGAGCGAACTCTCGACCACCAGTCTATGTTCGTATCGCACGTCGTGCGGTTCGTCGGCACGATGAACGTGTTCTAGACGAGAAAGGAAATCATGGGCGACATCATTGTTGACCGGCCCGAATTAGATGGACTCGGACAGTACGAGTTCGGATGGCATGACTCGGATTCGGCGGGGGCCAGCGCTCGTCGCGGCATCAACGCTGACGTTGTCAAGGACATCTCGTCTCGAAAGAACGAGCCGGAGTGGATGCTTGAGCGTCGCCTCAAGGCCCTCGAACTTTTCTTCACGAAGCCCATGCCAAACTGGGGCGCTGACCTGTCGGGTATCGATTTCGACAACATCAAATATTTCGTCAAGTCCACCGAGCGCCAAGCGCAGTCGTGGGAGGACCTCCCCGAAGACATTCGAAAGACGTACGAGCGACTCGGAATCCCTGAGGCCGAGCGCCAGCGCCTCGTCGCTGGTGTTGCTGCTCAGTACGAATCCGAGGTTGTCTACCACCAGATTCGTGAAGACCTCGAACAGCAGGGCGTCTTGTTTCTCGACACCGACACCGCGCTTCGCGAACACCCAGAAATCTTCAAGGAGTACTTCGGCACAATCATTCCGAGTGGCGACAACAAGTTCGCCGCCCTCAACACGGCCGTGTGGTCGGGCGGTTCGTTCGTTTACGTCCCCAAGGGCGTTCACGTCGAGATCCCGCTACAGGCCTATTTCCGAATCAACACCGAGAACATGGGCCAGTTCGAACGAACACTGATCATCGCGGACGAGGATTCCTACATCCACTACATCGAGGGCTGCACGGCTCCGATCTACAAGTCCGACTCTTTGCACTCGGCCGTCGTCGAGATCGTCGTCAAAAAGGGCGCTCGCGTCCGTTACACGACCATTCAGAACTGGTCGACGAACGTCTACAACCTCGTCACCAAACGCGCCATCGCTCACGAACGCGCCACCATGGAGTGGGTTGACGGAAACATTGGTTCCAAGGTGACGATGAAATACCCGTCGATCTTCCTCGTGGGGGAGCACGCCAAGGGGGAAACCCTCTCGGTGGCCTTCGCCGGTCCAGGACAACACCAGGACGCGGGTGCCAAAATGATTCACCTCGCACCCAACACCACGTCATCGATCATCTCGAAGTCGATCGCCCGTGGCGGGGGACGCGCTGGTTACCGTGGCGAGGTTCGAATGGGCGAAAAGGCCCACCACTCGGCGAACACGGTTCGCTGTGACGCACTTCTCGTCGACACAATCTCGCGCAGCGACACGTACCCCGCAATCGACATTCGCGTGGACGATGTTCACCTCGGTCATGAAGCGACCGTCTCGCGAGTTAGCGAAGAACAGTTGTTCTACCTGCAGTCGCGCGGTATGCCAGAAGACGAAGCGATGGCGATGATTGTGCGCGGGTTCATCGAACCCATTGCACGCGAGCTGCCTATGGAATACGCGCTCGAGCTGAACAAACTTATCGAAATGAACATGGAAGGTTCGGTCGGTTAGTGACCGAAGCATCGACTAATTCTTCTAGCGCGCCCGAATGGTCGGACACGCCCGTTCAAACGCGCAATGAGCGATTTGCCTCAGCGCAGCCCGACGATTTCCCCGCTATCTCAGCCCGCCAGCTTGAGTGGCGTCTGAGTCCGATTGACGCGCTCAGTGCTCTGGCTGAGGGCGAACTGGATGGGGGTCACTACGACGTCACGGTAACCGGAGCCACTCACGAGTGGGTCCCCATGGCGACGATCGCGGGCAACGCCGGTCTTCCCGAAGATCGGATTTCAGCTCGAGCCTGGTCGACGGCGATTGACGCATTACACGTCCTCGTCGACGGCGAAGGCGACCCGGTCGTTATCCATCGCGATCTCGACGGCGTTCGCGCAGGGCACCTTGTGCTCGAGTTCGCGGCAAACACGCATCGTACGGTCATTATCGAGAACCACGGTTCCGTCGCCCTCGCGGAAAACGTCGAAATCATCGCGCACGACGGGTCCAACGCGCGAGTGATTCACCTTAACGAATGGGATAACAGCGCCATTCACGCCGCGTCGCACTTCGTTCGAATCGACAAGGACGCTCACGTCGACCACGTCCTCATTTCCCTGGGTGGCGCGGTTCAGCGTGTGAATCCGGCCATCACCCTGTCGGGAGTCGGTTCGAGTATCGAGTCCTACGGCCTGTACTTTGCCGATCGCGGTCGTCACATTGAGCACCAGGTCTTCGTGCACCACAAGGCGCCGCAAACCAAATCCAACGTTCTGTACAAGGGCGCCCTGCACGGAAAGGGAACGCGAACCGTGTGGGTGGGGGATGTCCTCATCGGACCGGATGCGACCGGCACGGACTCCTACGAAGCCAATCGAAACCTGGTTCTCTCCGACGGCGCGCGCGCCGATTCGATTCCCAATCTCGAGATCGAAACCGGTGACATCGCCGGAGCCGGCCACGCTAGTGCAACCGGCCGACTGGACGACGAACACCTGTTTTATCTGCAGGCTCGTGGAATCACGGAATCCGAGGCGCGTCGACTCGTCGCGCTGGGCTTCCTCGTGGACATCGTTGGACACATCGGTATTCCAGAGGTCGAGGGACGGCTGACCGCGACCCTGGCCCTCGCACTCGACCAGGTGGAGGACAGCGCATGACCCGCGAACTCGTCGCGACGCTGGATTCGCTCGCCCCCGGTACCGC
>JBEGPO010000133.1:0-3770 GCA_041181465.1 Actinomycetota bacterium
TCCGGTGGCGGGCGTCCGTGTGTCGCCGATCGACCGCTCATCGGGATTGAGGTCGCTCACGATTGATTCCGAGACGGTCGGCATTCGCCTGGCGTACGAAAGCGTCGTCAGCGTTTACAACGTGGCGGCCGTAGCGGCGACGCTCGACGTGCTCAACGTTGCACCACAAACAATTGGGTCGGTCGTCGAGTCGCTCACGCCGCCGACGAGTCGTTTCGCTGAGGAAACAGTGGGTGGCGTGCGTCTCGTTCGACTTCTCACGAAGGGACTCGTGGGAGTTGCGGTGTCGCGAGCATTTGAGCACATCGTCTCGGTGCCCGGCCGCAAGATCGTTTTGCTCGCCATCGACGAAACAACCGATCGCTTCGACGGGGTCGAGAACACGGCGTGGACGTACGACGCAGACTACGAATATCTGGCAGACCCATCAATCTCTGCGATTTATGTTGGTGGGATTCGGCGCCATGATCAAGCACTACGACTCGCCCTGGCAGGCGTTGATTCGAACAGAATCGTGTCGGTCGAGTCGGAAACACGCGGGGCGGATCTGGCGCCTCTCGGGGAAGTCGATGTGGTGTTCAATCTCCACAGCAATCACAATGCCGGTCCGACCGGCGACGTGGTTCACCGAAAATTGCGGCAGCGCCTGATGGAGAAGAACTCGTGACGTTGACGATTGAGATGTTGTTTCCCGAGATCGCGAACTTGCACGGTGACAACGCGAACATCGATTACCTCGCTCGGTGTCTTCCTGACGCCCGTGTTGTTCGAACAGGGCTCAACGAGACTCCGGCGTTTGTTTCGGGAAAAGTCGATTTGGTGTATCTCGGACCGCTCACGGAAAGCGGTCAAATTCGAGCGATCGCTCGACTCGCTCCCCACAAATCCAGGATTGATGAACTCATCCACACGGGCACACATTTCCTGTTTACCCATAACGCCATGGAATGTCTGGGATCGCGCATCGTCAACGCAGAGATGAAGTATGACATTCCGGGTGTGGGTATTTTCGACTTCTCAACCGAGGTGAGGATGTTCGAGCGCTATACCGGCAAGGTGATGGGCTCGTTCGAGGGAACGTCTCAGCCGATTGTCGGCTACAAATCGCAATTTTCGATGGTCTCGAGTTCACCTGAAACCCCTGGGTTCATGGCGACTACGCGCGGTATCGGTCGGAACCCGACAACACACGTTGAAGGAGTTCGACGCGAAAATTTCGTCGGTACCTCGTTGATCGGCCCCGTGCTATTGATGAACCCCCATCTCACGGAGTGGTTGTTGTCATCACTCGTTCCGTCTCGCGAACCTAAACTCGCCCTGAGCGATATTGCGGTTGCGGCCTATGACGCACGGCTTCGGGAATTCCAGGACACGAAAACGTGGTCCTCGTTTGAGCGCGTATCAGGCTAAAACACAGAGTGTTCGCGGCCTAGCGGCCAACGAGCGCAAGAGAGTGAGTTAACTCGCGTCGGCTGCGATGAGGCGGTCTGTCTCGTCGAGCCACTCGAGAGCGGCCGGAGCGAGCGCTGGCTTGACCTCACTCGCGTGGTGTCCGCAGAAGAATAGTTCGCCAGAGCGAATTCGGACGCGCACATAGGCCTGTGCTCCGCACGAATCGCATCGATCGAGCGCGCTGAGCTCGTGTGCGGTGGCGGTTTCAGAGGGGGAGTGCGTCGTGGTCATGTACTTCCTTTCGATGACTCTATTCCATCACGAGAGTCGGACATTCCCGTTCGAAAAACACCTCGTTTCGCCATGGGCGTAAATTTTGTTCACAACCGCGGAGAGCCTGTCGCCCTGCCGCCACGGGCTCGCCTAGGGTAGGACACGTCCCCGTCAGCGAAGGCTAAATCAGTGGCTACCGAATATTCCGCCCGTCATCTCAGTGTCCTTGAAGGACTCGAGGCGGTTCGGAAGCGCCCTGGGATGTACATCGGCTCGACAGATGAACGTGGCCTCATGCACTGTCTGTGGGAAATAATCGATAACTCCGTTGACGAAGCTCTGGCGGGATACGGTTCATCAATCGGCGTCACGCTTCACCCAGACAGCAGTGTCGAGGTCCATGACACGGGTCGCGGAATCCCGGTCGACATTGAGCCCCGGACGGGCCTTTCCGGTGTCGAAGTAGTCTTCACAAAATTGCACGCGGGTGGCAAGTTCGGGTCGGGCTCGTACACGGCGTCGGGTGGTTTGCACGGTGTCGGCGCGTCGGTGGTCAACGCCCTCAGCGAACGCCTCGATGTATTCGTCGACCGCAACGGATCAACCTACGCGATGTCGTTCCATCGTGGCGAGCCGGGACTGTTCGATGACACTGAGGGCTACGGACCGGGGTCGTCGTTCACCCCGTATATCGATAACTCTGAGTTGCGCATAGTGGGCAAGGCGCCGAAGGGGGTCACCGGTACACGCGTTCGGTGGTGGCCGGACCCAGAGATCTTCGGGACATCATCGATTGTTGAACTTGACACGCTACTTTCGCGAGCACGTCAAACAGCATTTTTGGTTCCGGGGTTGTCGCTATCGGTCTCGGACGAACGGTCCGATGCGCACGAACAACACGAATTCTCGTTCGCTGGCGGGATCACCGAGTTCACCGAGTTCCTCGCTCCAGACGCAGCACTGACGTCGGTGTGGCGCTTGACCGGCGACGGAACCTATACCGAAACGGTACCTGTCTTGGACGACGCGGGGCACATGGTGTCGACAGAAGTTGAACGTTCCTGTCACGTGGACATCGCGCTGCGATGGGGCGCCGGCTATGACACCGTGCAGAAGTCGTTCGTCAACATCATTGCGACGCCCAAAGGCGGAACCCACGTGACCGGTTTCGAACAGGCGATTGTGAAAGTCCTCCGGGCAGAGGTCGACAAGAATTCCCGACGACTCAAAGTGGGAACGGACAAACTTGAAAAAGACGACATTTTGACAGGGCTCACGACTGTCTTAACCGTCCGAGTCGCCGAACCGCAATTCGAGGGACAAACGAAGGAAGTCCTGGGAACTCCGGCGATCCGCCAGGTGGTCTCGACGGTCGTCGCGGCGGCGTTGGAAGAAAAGTTCGCATCAACCAAACGGGACGACAAGGCACAATCCGCGCTCGTGCTGGAAAAAATCGTTGCCGAAATGAAGAGCCGCATTTCGGCTCGCGCTCACAAAGAGACACAGCGTCGAAAGAACGCGCTCGAGTCATCAACCCTGCCGGCGAAACTGGTTGACTGCCGATCCGACGAGGTCGAACGTAGCGAACTATTCATCGTTGAGGGTGATTCCGCACTCGGTACGGCGAAGTTGGCACGTGACTCGGAATTCCAGGCGTTGTTACCTATCCGAGGCAAAATTCTCAATGTCCAAAAGGCTTCGGTGGCGGACATGTTGTCGAACACCGAGTGTGCCTCGATTATTCAGGTCATTGGCGCGGGAAGTGGCCGAACATTCGACCTCGCGCAAGCCCGATACGGCAAGGTCATCATCATGAGTGACGCCGATGTCGACGGTGCACACATTCGGACTCTGTTGTTGACGCTCTTCTTCAAATACATGCGACCTCTGGTCGACGCCGGCCGTGTTTATGCGGCAGTTCCGCCTCTTCACCGCATCGTGGCGATCAATCCGGGTTCCAAGGCCAACGACGTGATGTACACCTACTCTGAAGCCGAACTACACGCGACCTTAGACTCCTTGCGCAAAACGAAGCGCTCGTGGCAGGAACCCATTCAGCGCTACAAGGGACTCGGTGAAATGGATGCCGATCAACTTGCTGACAC
>JBEGPO010000134.1:0-10778 GCA_041181465.1 Actinomycetota bacterium
TGAACCTCGTCGACGACGATGGCGAGCCGGGGAAGGCCAGACGCGTTTTCGATTGACGCAACGCGTTGCCGAACAAACTCTGCCTCACGTCGACGAAGCTCTGCCCTCAATCCGGCAATCGCACGCAGAACATCAGTGGTTGTCAAATCGGTGAGCGTTTCTAGGTGATGGGGTAGTCCGCGGAGTGGACCCAGCGTCGCACCGCCCTTGAAATCGATCCCGACGAACTGGAACTCCGTCGGTGTGAAGCGCCTGGCCCAGCTGACGACGAGAGCGGTGAGTGCGTGGGATTTCCCCGATCCGGTTCGACCCGCAATGAGCACGTGGGGAGTGTCCGACGTCAACGACACGGTTAACCGCGCCTGACTGATTCGCGCGATAGCGGTCAAAATGCCGTCCGCACCCGTGACGTCGTCGGGCAAATAATCGACGCGGGTGGGAAGCGAGCCTCGTGTCGTCACAGAATCGATGCCGCGGTCCGAACAACGAATGACGAGCGCTGCCTCGATTGATTCGCCGCGGGTGATGGACGCCCCATTCGCCCACCGGGCTGGGATTCCGGCGTTCTGCGGGGCGCCGAGTTGCGCGGTTGCCTGAACAATGAGAGACGTCCACACCGCGTCCGCTGCGGGACCGTCTCCGGCAACGGTGGTCACCACCGCCACATCGACGAGCCACGGTGAGCCATCCGGTTTGTGTCCAGCACGAACCACGGTGTCACCATTTCGAGCTGGCACCCACTCTGGGTTTCGGGCGATGTCGGCGACCGAAGGATGCACGCGGTTCTCCTCAACAATCCGCCGGGCATCCTGCACGTTTTTGGACTCCCGTTCCGCGGCGCGCTCGCGGGCTCGCGTTGACTCGGTTCGCCGAGACTCTCGAGCCGCGCGCCGAACTCCGTCGACGTGGTGTGCGATCACCATGGTCGGGGCGATGACAGCTCCGAGCAGGGCGAACGACGAACCGGTCACTCCCCACACCAGTCCCGCCACCGCCATCGGTGCGACGACGCCGATGACGGGAAAAGGCACGGCGGTCACCGCGCAACGGTCCCACGATTCGCCCACAGAACACGAGAACTACGGCAGTTCTGTGCAGAACCGCCGCCGTTCGTAACGTGTTTACTCGCCGATGTATGACATGACGTGCTTGATGCGCGTGTAGTCCTCGAATCCGTACATCGAGAGGTCCTTGCCATAGCCCGAGTGCTTGAAGCCACCGTGGGGCATCTCGGCGACGATCGGGATGTGGGTGTTGATCCACACCGCACCGAAGTCGAGGTGCTTGGCACAACGCATCGCGCGGCCGTGGTCCTTGGTCCAGACCGACGACGCGAGTCCGTACTCGACGCCGTTCGCCCACGAGAGCGCTTCGGCCTCGTCCTTGAACTTCTGAACAGTGACAACCGGACCGAAGATTTCGTTCTGGATGATCCAGTCGGTCTGCTTGAGACCCGAGACGATGGTCGGCTCAATGAAGAACCCTTCCGTGCCCTGGCGGTTTCCGCCGGTCTCGACGACGGCGTTGTTGGGCAGGTCTCCCAGGATCCCCATCACGCGATCGAACTGGTTCACGTTGTTGACGGGACCGTACAGGATGTCCTCGTTGGTCGGGATGCCCGTTGACACGTTCGCCTGAACGTATTCCTTCATCGCGGCCACGAACTCGTCGTGGACCTTGGCGTGAACAAGGACGCGCGTTGCGGCGGTGCAGTCCTGGCCGGCGTTGAAGTAGCCGGCGGTGGCGATTCCTTCAACGGCACGGGAGATGTCGGCGTCGTCAAAAACGATGACGGGAGCCTTACCGCCGAGCTCGAGGTGAACGCGCTTGACGTCGGCGGCCGCAGACTTCGCGACCTCCATGCCGGCCCGAACCGACCCGGTGATGGACACCATCTGCGGGATCTTGTGTGCGGTCATCGCCGCACCCGTGGTGCGGTCACCGACGACGACGTTCATGACGCCCTTGGGCAGAAACTCTTGCGCGACCTGTGCGAGAAGGAGAGTCGACTGAGGAGTCGTGTCCGATGGCTTGAGGACAGTGGTGTTTCCGGCGGCGAGTGCCGGCGCAAACTTCCAGATCGCCATCATGAGCGGATAGTTCCAGGGTGTGACCTGACCGACAACACCGATGGGCTCTCGGCGAATGATGGACGTGTGGTCTTTCATGTATTCGCCCGCGGCACGACCTTCGAGGTTTCGTGCGGCGCCAGCAAAGAATCGAATGTGGTCAACGCCGACGGCGATTTCTTCGCTCAACGTGAGGGCGATGGGCTTGCCGGTGTCCTGGACTTCGGCGGCAGCGAATTCATCGGCCTTGGCTTCCATCGCATCCGCGATCTGCCAGAGAGCTTTTTGACGTTCGCTGGGGGTCGTCTCGCCCCACTCTTCGAACGCGGCGGCGGCGGCCTGGTAAGCCGAATCGACGTCAGCGTCGTTCGAGACAGGCGACTTCGCGTAGACGTCTCCAGTGACGGGGTCGACGAGGTCGATGGTGTCCTTGCCGCGCGAGTCGACGAGTTCACCGTTGATGAAGTTCTTCAATGTTTTAGTCATGGCTCAACAATAATCACTTCGCGCCGTAGTTTCCAGCACAAATTCTTCGAATTTCCGCAGTCTTTTTGGCGTTTCGCGACGAAATCGCTTGATTTTTGTCTGTTTTACCGTCAGAATCAGTTCATGCCCACTAGCGCCCGTCCCTCGACACTCGATGATGTGTCGCGCGCAATCGTGGAACAGCTCCAGACAGATGGACGCAAATCCTATTCCGATATCGGTCGAGCCGTCGATTTATCCGAAGCGGCTGTCCGTCAGCGGGTCCAGAAACTCATCGAGTCGGGCGTCATGCAAATAGTTGCGATCACGGATCCGCTTCAGATGGGTTTCAATCGTCAAGCGATGATCGGCATTCGCACCACGGGTGACGCGCGTGCCGTTGCCGACGAGCTCGCGACAATCGGAGCCGCCGAGTACGTTGTCCTCACCGCCGGTTCGTTTGACATCATGGTTGAAGTCGTCTGCAACGACGACAGCGACCTGCTCGACCTTCTCAACGGGACGATTCGAACCATCCCCGGCGTGGTCGACACCGAGGTTTTCACCTATCTACAACTGAAGAAACAGCAGTACAACTGGGGAACGCTGTAGTTCCCACAACACATTGGAGTTGAAGGCAATGACATTACTATCGAGAAAACCTAAGGTCGCTAAACCTGCGACAAAGAAGGTCGCGAAGGTCACAAAGCCCGCCGAGGGGAAGATTCTTTCCCACCGAGAGGTCATGAAGGACCCGTTACAGAAGATGGCGAAAGACCACCTCTGGATGCACTTCGCCCGCCAGTCGGGAATGGAATCCGGTAAGGGCGTTCCGATCATCACCAAGGGTCAGGGACACCACATCTGGGATTCGAGCGGCAAGAAGTACATCGACGGCCTCTCGGGACTTTTCGTTGTCAACGCTGGTCACGGTCGCAAGCGCTTGGCGCAGGCCGCCGCGAAGCAAGCCGAAGAACTTGCGTTCTTCCCGCTCTGGAGCTACGCGCACCCGTCAGCTATCGAACTCGCTGACCGCCTCGCGGACTACGCACCGGGCGACCTCAACCGTGTCTTTTACTCGACCGGTGGCGGCGAAGCAGTCGAGACAGCCTGGAAGTTGGCCAAGCAGTACTGGAAACTCAAGGGAATGCCGATGAAGACCAAGGCCATCGCGCGCAACATCGCCTACCACGGCACCCCGGCCGGCGCCCTCGCGATTACGGGACTCCCCGGAATCAAGGCGGCGTTCGAGCCTCTCGTCCCCGGCGCATTCCACGTGCCGAACACGAACATTTATCGTGCCAAGGAACAGGGTTACCACGGCGTCGAGACCGAAGAAGCCTTCGGACTCTGGGCTGCCGACGAGATCGAACGCATGATTCAGATGGAAGGCCCCGAAACCGTTGCGGCCGTCTTCCTCGAACCGGTGCAGAATGCCGGCGGATGTTTCCCACCCCAAGCCGGTTACTTCAAGAGGGTTCGCGAGATCTGCGACCAGTACGACGTTCTGCTGGTCTCGGACGAGGTCATTTGCGCGTTCGGTCGTATCGGCGAGATGTTCGCCTGTAACGCCTACGGTTACGTCCCCGACATGATCACGTGTGCCAAGGCGATGACCTCGGGTTACTCACCCATCGGCGCAACGATCATCTCGGACCGCATCTACGAGCCCTTCAAGCACGGTACGACCGCGTTCTACCACGGATACACCTTCGGTGGACACCCGGTTTCGGCCGCTGTCGCAATGGAGAACCTCGACATCTTCGAAGAGGAAGACCTCAACGGAAACGTCCGTCGGAACGCCCCGGCGTTCAAGTCAACGCTCGAGAAGTTGAAAGACATCTCTATCGTCGGCGACGTCCGCGGCGCCGGGTACTTCTACGGCATCGAGCTCGTCAAGGACCAGGTCACCAAGGAAACCTTCAACGACAAGGAAGCCGAGCGCTTGTTGCGCGGTTACCTGTCGCAGGCTCTCTACAGCGCGGGCCTCTACTGCCGAGCCGACGACCGAGGAGACCCCGTCATCCAACTCGCTCCGCCGCTCACTATCGGGCAGCCCGAGTTCGACGAGATCGAGCAGATCCTCCGCGAGGTTCTGGTCGGCGCCACAAAGCTCCTCTAAAAAATGGGATCCGTCTCTTTTTGGCACGAGGCGGTCGACCTGACCCCAAGGCCTGCCCTCGATGGCGACACGACAGTTGATGTCGCCATCGTGGGGGCCGGTCTGACGGGGTTGTGGACCGCTTACTATCTTCAGAAGGCCAACCCTCGTCTGTCGGTCATGCTTATTGACAAGAACTTCGCCGGTTTCGGTGCGTCCGGGCGAAACGGCGGTTGGGCAAGCGCGTTGTTCCCGCAGGCGACCGCGTCACTCGTCAAACGGTACGGCTTCGATCGGGCAAAAGCACTGCGCGATGCGATGTCGGGCGCGATCTCGGAAATCGGTCGTGTGGTTGCAGCCGAAAAAATCGACTGCGATTGGGTGCACAAGGGAACCATCATTTACGCCCGTAGTGCCAGTCAGGAGCGCGAACTGCGCGCCGAAGTTGCCGCGACGAAGGCCCTCGGAATCGATGCGCTCGAATGGTGGGACGCCGACAGGGTTCGCGCCTCCGGCGCCCGCGGCGCGAGCTTCACTCCCGACTGCGCCAGGGTCCACCCCGCCAAACTCGTGCGTGGAATCGCGGAAATCGTCGAGTCGCGCGGTGCACGGATTGTCGAAGGAACGACCGCGACGTCGTGGAAAAAGGGTGTCGTCCACACGGATCGCGGGGATGTGCACGCACAGCACATCATCAACGCGACCGAAGGCTACGGCGCTTCTATCGCTCAGACCAAGCGCCGTATCCTCCCGTTGTATTCGCTCATGATCGCGACCGAGCCGCTGCCCGAATCAGTCTGGAAAGAACTCGGAATCGAACACGGGCACACGTTCTCGGACGGTCGTCACCTCGTCATTTATGGTCAACGAACCGCCGACAACCGTTTCGCCTTCGGGGGACGCGGCGCCCGCTATCACTGGGGTTCCGCCATCAAACCCGAATACGACCGGGTCGACAGCGTCTTCCTTCACCTCACTCGCACACTGCGAGAGATGTTCCCGCAGATTGCCGACCGCATCGTTGTGACTCACCGCTGGGGTGGGCCGTTGGGTGTCCCCCGCGACTGGCACGCGAGCGTCTCGTACGACCCCACCACCGGACTCGGCGGCGCGGGCGGCTACGTGGGCGACGGACTCACGACCACGAACCTCGCCGGACGAACCCTCGCCGACCTCGTCACCGGAGCGGAAACGCCACTGACAGCGCTGCCGTGGGTGAACCATCGGTCCCCGTCATGGGAGCCAGAGCCACTCAGATTCCTTGGCGCCAACGCGGGGCTCGTGGGCACGACGCTGGCAGACATGGAAGAAAAGATCACCGGACGGCCGTCGATTGTCGCTCGTGTGCTTGCACCCCTCACGGGGCACTAGCCAATAGCCTGAAGGAGTGAAACGGTTCTTCACCCCAGGGTTTGGGCGACGCGTCGGCATCGTTGTCGCAGTGCTTTCGCTCATCGCGCAGGTTGGACTACTCGCACTAGGCGGCTGGGGAATTCTCAACGTCTCGATGGTGCGCGATTGGCTAACGGTGGGGAAGGCCGTCGACAATGCGCGAATCGATGAATACGTCGCTCGAGCAGGGCTCTCATCTGCCGGTCGGTTTTATCTGCTAGCGGCGCATCCGACGCTTCACAGCCCCGAAACTTTCGACGAATCATGCCCCAACCCCGAAGTGGGGATCGCGGTTCTCGGGTGCTATTCCGTTTCCAACGACACCATTCATCTGTTAGACATCACGGACGACACGTTCACCACACTTGAACCGGTCGTTGCTGCGCACGAGACCCTGCACGCCGTCTGGACGCGGTTAGATCCAGTTGAGCGGACGACAGTTTCCGCAGAAATTGAAAAGTCGTTCACCAGCATCAGTAATCCCGACCTTCTCGGACGGCTTGCCCCGTACAAATCTCTCACGCCAGATCAACGAGTCGCTGAACTTTTTGCAATTCTTGGCACGGAATCCGCCACCGTGACGCCAGCCCTCGAAGTGTTCTACACCCGCTATTTTGACAATCGACAGGCGTGTGTTGAACTCGCGTTGTCTGCAGCCAACACGATCGCAGAAATCTCGAATTCGATCGAATCTGTCGGCAGCCAAATCCTTGCCGTCGAAATTTCGGTGAAGGATGCTCGCACGACGTACACGCGCGACAAGCAAACTTTGTCGCAGGATATCGATTCGTTCAACGCTCACGCAGAAATCCCTGGTTATTTTACCTCGTCGTCGGATTTCACGCGGGAGCGGGATTCTCTCCGGCGTCGGCAAACCGCATTAGAGAAGTCACGCGTTGCGCTCAACGAAATGATTGAACAGTACAACTCGCTCGTTGAACAAATGACGGTGCTCAATGCTCGAGCGATGAGGCTCAACACGGCGTTGGGAATTGACGCGAGCGCGATGCTATTGGTGCCGGCCGAACCCTAAGCTTTGACGGGGAAAAGGTTCGCGATCTGAGCGAATTCACGGGTCGTCGGACTCCACGAGACTGCCGCGTCGGCATTTTCGCGAACTTGGACGACCGTGGTGGCGCCTGCGATCACACTCGACATCCCGGGAACCGCCAAGAGCCATCCAATTGTGGCTTCCAGCATTGTGATGCGACGTTCAGCGCAAAACTTCGCAAACTTGTCCATTGCGTCCCACGGCGCCTCGGCGTGCAGATGTTGGCGCGTTCGCATGATTCGCGAATTCTCGGGACCGCCGTCCTTGGTGAACTTTCCCGTAAAAAGCCCATTGTGGAGGGGAAACCATGGCAGAAAGCCGAGTCCCATGTCCTGCGCAACAGGGAGGATGTCGTTCTCGGCGTCCCGCGACAGCAGGTTGTACTCGTTCTGCGCTGAGACGAAACTCTTCAACCCAAGGCGCTTTGCGACGGATTGTGCTCGACGGGCTTGTTCGCCGCTGTAATTGCTGTGACCGATGTGTCGAACCTTGCCCTCCTCGATCAATTCGTTAAGCGCTTCGAGGGTCTCTTCGATGGGTACACGAGGATCCGGAGTGTGATGCTGATACAGGTCGATGAAATCCGTCTGCAGACGCTCGAGAGACTGATCGATGGACGCTCGGATGTAAGCCCGTGAACCACCAGGACCGAGGTGCGCGAGCGGGCTCTCGTATCCCGTGTGTCCGAATTTCGTTGCGATGACCATTCGTTCGCGCGCGTTTGCGACAACCGGTCCCATGAGCCGTTCCGAAAGACCGAAATCTGCGCCGTAAATATCGGCGGTATCAAAGAAGTTGATGCCAGCCTGGATCGCGGCTGCCATGACGTCGGCTGTTCCTCCCGCAGTGAACGTCGGCGTATCGGGGCGCCCGAAGTTGTTGCAACCTAGACCGACCGCCGAGACTAGGAGGCCCGAGTTGCCGAGGTATCGGATGGGGATGTCCATGATGACTTCATTCCCCAGGTTTGAATAACGCCACATTACTCACACGATACAAAAGGTTTTATCAACTAGCAACCCGTCAACTAATCTTCATTTATGACCAATTTTGATGCGCTCGTCCGCATGGACAGCCCGATCGGCCGCCTCGAGATCATCGCACGAGGCGACTCGGTTGTGGGTCTCACCATCGAATGCGACGGTGAGTTGCCTCACGACTCAACGCCTGAAGCGAAGAACGCGGTGCTCGTCACAGCAACTAAGCAACTGGGCGAATACTTCTCGGGAAAGCGTCGTGAATTCAGCGTTCCCGTCTCGTTGGCCGGGACACCGTTCCAGACATCGGTGTGGGATGCGCTGGCGGCCATCCCGTTCGGCGCTGCTCGATCGTACGGCGACGTGGGGATGACAACGGGTCGTTCGACCGCCGGCCGCGCAGTCGGCGGTGCGGTCGGCGCAAACCCCGTCCCCATCATCATCCCGTGCCACCGGGTGCTCGCGAGCGATGGTCGAATCACGGGATATTCCGGGGGCAACGGTATTCCGACGAAGGTCTGGCTGTTAGACCATGAAGGCATTGCTCACCGATGACCGCACTGCGCGTCGGTGCGGATGGTGTGGCGCGGTGTTGGTGGTGTGGCGACGATCCGCTCTATGTGAATTATCACGACACCGAGTGGGGTGTCCCGGTCCACGGTGACCGCGCTATGTTCGAGCGCCTCGTGCTCGAATCGTTTCAGTCCGGACTCTCGTGGATCACTATCCTGCGGCGACGCGAGGGGTTCCGCGATGCGTTCGCGAACTTCGACCCGCACGTTATCGCTGGCTTCGGACCTGCCGATCGCGCTCGCCTGATGGCAGACCCCGGAATCATCCGGAACAATGCGAAAATCGACGCGACCATCCGCAACGCGGCCATCGTCGCCACCATGATCGACAGCGAGCCCGGTGCGCTTGACGAACTGATCTGGTCACACGCGCCGAAGGAACCGCGCGATCCAATTCGCGACATTTCTGACCTGACCGCCGTCACCCCCGAATCAATCGCTCTCTCGAATGCACTCAAGAAGCGCGGCTTCACGTTCGTTGGACCGACAACTGCGTATGCGCACATGCAGGCGGTCGGCGTCGTGGACGACCATGTTGATGGCTGCGCGTTCCGGGAATAGAGCCGTCCCCTAAACTTCGCGGACGCCCCTTAGGCGGTCATCTTCTTTCGTTTTACAACGACGAGCCACACGACCATCCCGACGAGAACTGCTCCAACGCCACCAGCGATATAGAGAACGGTGTTGTCGGACGGCACCTCGACGATGATGGAAACATCTGTGTCGCTTGCAGCCAAGTTGTTGACGATTACCGTGGAGGGGTCGTCGTCGTCGATTTCAACTCCGTCGCCCTCGACACTGATTACGTTGTTCGCGAAGTGAAGTGTCGTGTCCATTTTCAGCCCGATGCCTGCCGCGATGCCAAGCGACGAGGAGTCGCCGGTCGAGTCATCCGGCATCGATCCCGTCACGGTCAGCGTTCCATCCGAGACAACCGTTTTTCCATTGGTAAGACCAAGCAACTGATCAACCGTGGCAGTCTCGTCGAGTTGAGCGCCATCAAATACACATTCTGCCGAGTAATAGTCGGTCGAATCGACATTCTTCTCGGCGTAGGTACAGTCGTCGACAAACTTCCCTGCTGCAGGCCCTTCCTCAGAGGATTCATTGAACATCTCCTCGAAACCTTTGAGGCCGCCAGCGCTCGAGTCGTCGCTCATTGCCGCAAGTCCGTCAAACGTCTCTTTCGCCATCGACATCTCGAGGCTTCCGCCCGTGATCAGTCCGGCCGCATCTACGTCAGCAACGATGTGAAGTTCGTAGCAACCTGTGGTGAGGAGGGCCGCTGCTGCGATCGCTGTCCCAGCAAGTGCGCGTCGAAAGATGTTCATGTGTTGAGCCTAGACGATGAGTGTGATGGAATCCAGCGACAATTTAATGATGATTCCAGCCGAGTTGGCCCAGTTCACGAGGTCTTCTGGGGCCGCGAGATCGGGCGAGTCGGCAACAAGGGCGGAGACCACCTCACCCTTGTGAACCTTGTTGAAGTGGTTCAGCGCTTTACCGCCGTTCGCCGAGACGACGTCGAGGTAGTAGTTGGGAACTCCCGCCGGAATGGGTGCCAGATCGCGATACCCACCCGATCGTGCATCGAGCACCCAGTCCCCCGCGGCCATTTCACGGACAGCGTCGCCAACCTGCTCACCCCAGTATTCCTTCACGGCACGCCCGGCGACCTTGGTGTCGTAGGACAGTCGATATGCAGGAATCTGGTCGGCCGACGAAATGATTCCGAAAAGCGCCGAGTGAATAAACACATGAGTCGCCGCCCAGCCGCGCTGGTCGGGAGTCCAATCCGCGACCCCCGTCGCGGAATACAGGACCCCGGTGTAACGCTCGATTGCCGGCATGAGGTCTGCGTCCCTGAAATCATTGTTTGCCAACTCGTCGATTGACTTTGGGCCCAATTTGAGTGCGTTCACCGCAGCCGCCGGCGAATCACGGCACCACGACTCCACGGCAGACATGAGGTCGGCTCTCGCGGGGTCTTGGCTGGAATAACTGAGAGTGGGAAACCCACTATTGGGAAGCCCACCCTTGAGTTTTGTTTCCGACGGGGGAAGCAGGATTCGCACTTAGGCGACCAGTTCCGCCTGGCTGGCGACAACCATCACCGTGTTGTTTTCCACCGAGAGGAAACCCCGGTCGGCC
>JBEGPO010000135.1:0-4761 GCA_041181465.1 Actinomycetota bacterium
AGAAGTTTCGCCAGACCGACATCAACGGAACCGTGGCGAGGTCTTGGAACACCGTCGCGATTCCCTTCGCCATGGCCTCACGCGGCGAATTGAACTCGGTCTTTTGCCCCGAGAGCAGGAAATCGCCTTCGCTCGCCTTGTGCACTCCCGACAGGATTTTGATGAGGGTGGATTTCCCTGCGCCGTTGTCACCCAGAACACAGGTGACCTGTCCCGGGAACACAGCGATGTCGACATCGCGAAGTGCGACGACGTTCCCGAAGGACTTTCCGACACCCTTTAGTTCGAGGACCGGATCAGCGGATTTCTTGGCGCTCATTTGCGGGCTCCCTTCGCCTGCTTCGACAGCCAGGTGTTAACCAAAACTGCAAGGAAAAGGATGACACCGAGGAAGGTTGATACCCAGTCCTGGTCCCACAGCGCATAGGGGATTCCGATGGCGGCGAATCCCATGATGATGGCACCGATCGAGGCACCGATTGCAGAACCCGCACCACCGGTGAGGAGCGTCCCCCCGACCGCCGCGGCGATGATGTAGTAGAACTCCTGCCCGATTCCCTGACCCGCTTGCATACCGCGCAGTTCAAGAAGCGTCATGCAGCCGACAAGGGCGGCGGCGACAGAGGTCAACACGAAGAGTGTGATCTTGGTTCGATCAACGGGCACACCGGCGTTGCGCGCCGCGTTGGCGTCACCACCGGCAGCAAAAATCCAGTTTCCGAACGTGGTTCGGGTCAATAGCCAGGTCGCAAAAATAGTGAAGCCAATCCACCAAAACACCGAGACCTGGAACGACGCGTCCCCAAACTCAATCTTTGTTGCAAACCAACTCCGAGCGGTATCGAAGCCCTCGCCCGTGTCTACGCCATCCACGCGAACAGTACCCGTGATGAGCTTCGTGACGGCGAGGTTCATGCCCTTGAGAACAAAGAACGTCGCGAGCGTCACGATGAATGACGGCAACCCTGTTTTGATGACGAGATATCCGTTTGCGAGTCCGACAAATGCTGCGAACACGAGAGTCGTGAGGATGGCTGGCCACACACCCATGTGGGCTTCGCTGATGAGGTTTCCCAAGAGGAGCCCAGCAGAACCGACCATGACACCGGACGAGAGATCGAACTCGCCAGCAATCATGAGAAGCGCGACGAAAATGGAGACAATGCCGATGGGAGCGGCGAACTTGGTCCAGCCCGCGGCGCCTTGAAGTTGTGCGAACTGTCCCGTCGTGTCCACGATGGCGAAGACGGTAAAAATGACAAGCGCTCCGATGAGGGCACCCAGTTCAGGGCGACGAAGTGCTTTCGTGATTAGCGAAACGCGTTGAACGCGTTCATCTGCATTGACGGCGGTCATCGTTGACTTCACCTTTCTCTTTGGATAATTCTAAGAATAAGGAGAGCGGCTGGCGCCGGTTTCCCTGCGCCAGCCGCCCGCTTTTGTGGTGCTAGAGACTAGCGCGTACCTGCCGCGACCAGTTCCATGACCTTGTCTACGTTGTCCGCGGTAACGAAACCGGGGCCGGTGTAGATGGGGAGTCCACCGCCAAGCTCGTGAGCGTTGGTGATGTTGAGGAACAAGAGGACAACCGACATGTAGCCCTGAGCGTACTGCTGCTGGTCTACGGCGAAGGCCATCTTTCCGTCCTTGATTGCGGTGAGTGCGTCAGCCGACATGTCGACGGTACCGATGATCGCGTTGCGACCAGTGGCTTCCGAAGCAACGAGAGCTGCACCGGTTGCGATGTCTGCGTTAAGCGCGAAGATTGCATCGATGGCCGGGTCGGCCTCGAGTGCAGCCTGGATCTTGGCAGCCGAACCAGCGAGGTCAGCAAGTCCACCGTCGATGTTGAAGTCAATAACTTCACCGGCGAAGGTCTCACGAGCACCCTGACAACGGTCGGTCAGACCCGAGTTCGCTGCTTCCTGAATGGGGCAGAGAATCTTGGTTGCACCGAGGTCGTTGAAGCGAAGTCCAGCTTCGCGTCCAGCAACGATTTCATCCTGACCAACGTGCGTGAACGCACCGAGGTCGCGGAACACCGACGAACCGGAGTTCATCGTGACGGTGGGGATACCAGCGTCGTGTGCGGCGAGCATGGCGTCCGTGATGGCTGCGGCATCGGGAGCCGAAGCTGCGATACCCGAGCAACCACCCGAAATGCCGGCTTCAATGGTCGAAGCCTGCTTTGCCGAGTCGTTCGTTGATCCTTGGTAGTCAAGAGTGACACCGAGGTCTGCAGCAGCAGCTTCGGCACCAGCCTGAGCAACCGACCAGAACGTTCCACCGTCACCGTGCGTGTAGACACAGATCTTGATGTCAGCGTTGTCACCTGCAGCGGGTGCGGTGTCGCCACCGGCCGTTGCACAGCCCGCGAGTGCGAGCGATGATACTGCGGCGAGTGCCGCGAATTTCTTCCAGGACATTGAAGCCTCTCTTCCTTGAGTGTTAAATTGTCCTTCGTGCACCTAGGGCGATGCACGACAACGTTAACTATGTCATATCAAACGCAGTTGTAGAATCAACTTTGACATTTTCCCGAAATCAGCATCAATCCGCAGGATCGGACATCGTGGTCGATCCACCGAAAGGAAAGCACACATAATGAGCGCAAAGATTGCTGGCGCACCCATTTCATGGGGCGTTATCGAAGTTCCCGATTGGGGTCACCAAATGAGTCAGGACCGCGTCCTTGGCGAGATGACGGAACTCGGCTACAGCGCCTGTGAATTCGGACCGTTGGGATTCCTGCCGATCGAGGCCGCGGGTCGTGTCGCAACCCTTCGCAAACACGGACTTTCCGCCGTGGGCGGATTCGTACCCGTGGTGCTCCACAACGCGAGCCACGACCCGAAACCCGAAATTCGCGCTGAACTCGAGGTGTTCCAGGCCGCTGGCGCAGAGGCCATGGTTCTCGCCGCGAGTACCGGCAGCGAGGGCTACGACAACCGACCCGTGCTCAGCGACGCGGAATGGCAGACACTGTTCACGAACCTCACGGAGCTCGAGGCACTCGCCGCGGAATACGGAATTCTCGCAGTTATTCACCCCCACATGGGAACCATCATCGAATCGGCAGAAGACGTCGCGCGCGTTCTCGCCGGGACATCAATCGGTTTCTGCCTCGATACCGGCCACATGCTCATCGGCGGAGCCGACCCGGTCACGTTTGCCCGCGATCACGCAGACCGCGTCAAGCACGTGCACGCAAAAGATGTCAATCTCGCGCTTGCGAACAAGGTGAAGTCGGGCGAGTGGAGCTATTACGAGGGAGTCGCTGCCGGAATGTACGTGCCGCTCGGTCAGGGTGACGTCGACATCGCGGCAATCGTGAATTCTCTCGAGGCGGCGGGCTTCGCCGGCTGGTACGTGCTCGAGCAGGACTATGTTGTCACCGCCGAACCAGCAGAGGGCGAAGGTCCCATCATCGACGCACGATCGAGCGTCACGTATCTGCGTTCCCTACTCGGCGAATAGTGACCAACGTCGAACGGCCCGAGGAAAATCTCGGGCCGTTCGACGTTGACCGTTAGAGCTTGCCGTCGACTGACACGGACTTACCCGTGCGAGCCGATTCCGTGGCGGCGTCCGCGAGTATCAACGCGGCACGACCGTCGTCGAAAGACGGGTTGTAGTTCTTCCCGTCGCGAATACCGTCGAGGAACAGCGCGAGTTCGCGCCGATACGACACCGCGTATCGAACGAGGAAGGCGTCGATGAACGGCTCGGCCTGTCCTGTGCCCGTGGCGTCGTATTTCTGAACGGTCGTCGGCGAAACGTTGTGGGCGTGAAACATCGCTTTGTCGCCGAAGGCCTCGAGGCGCTGGTCGTAGCCGTATGCCGAGTGACGTGAGTTGACGATGACGATGATTTCGCCACCCCGACCTCGCATTGTGACCGACACCGAGTCGTAGTCGTTCTCGGCTTTGATGTCGTCACTGAAGACGTTCGTGCCGGCCGCATACACGTCGATGATGTCGGGCACAAAGTAGCGCGCCATGTCAAAGTCGTGAATCGTCATGTCACGGAAGATTCCACCCGAGACCGCGATGTACGCGCGCGGGGCGGGGCCGGGATCACGCGACAGGATGACGAGCTGTTCGAGCTTGCCCGCTTCACCGGCGGCAACCCGCTTCTGGATCGACTCGAATTGAGGGTCAAAACGTCGGTTGAACCCAATCGCGATGTGAACCTTCGCCGCGTTTGCCTTGTCGCGAAGTACTTCCACCTTGGCGATATCGAGGTCGATGGGCTTTTCACACAGAACGTGGATTCCCTCGTCGATCGCGCGGTCGATCATGTCGAGGTGCGTGGGTGTGGGTGACGCGACGACGATGACGTCGACCTCGCCAGACTTAAAGACGTCTTCGGGGTCGGCCGTGACCTTTCCGCCGAACTCTGCCGCGAGCGCCGTCGCGCCGTCGATAAACGGGTCGCAAATCCATGCGAGGTTAGAACCCTTGGTGTCGGCGATACTGCCCGCGTGCACCTGACCGATTCGGCCCGAACCGATGAGTCCGATATTCAGATCGCTCACAGCGTTCCTTTCGATTGTTAGGACAAATCTACAATATAGATACGCACTAACCCGAGGGAGACCCCATGGCACGCATTGCGATAACCGGCTCGACTGGATTCGTTGGCAGTAACATCGCCGAGTCCCTGATGCTGCTGGGGCACTCGGTCGTCGGGCTTACCCGAAACCGGTCAGGCTATACCGCGTCGTGGCCTCTGGTTGACGTTGACTATTCGTCCGACGAA
>JBEGPO010000136.1:0-9082 GCA_041181465.1 Actinomycetota bacterium
GTGGAGATGGGGGGAATTGAACCCCCGTCCAATACGAACAGTCGGAATCTTCTACGGGTGTAGTCAGTGAAGACGTTTTACTCGGCCCCGACATTTGTCACTAACACCTAAGTCGACGAGCCCAGTATCAGTTAATGTCCCGCGAACCCCTGACACACAAGTTCGTAGCAAGCCTTCTAAATGGCGCCAGGATCCGAGCCGAAGGCGGAACTCGGTCTGACGGACTTCGATGGCGGCTTATTAGGCAGCGAGAGCGAAGTCGGTGCGCTTTGCGTTGGCACCTATTGGTTTGCAAGGGGCGTTTACGAGATAACCCTGCATCCTCGACCCGCTTCTTTCCGGCTTAGACGCACTGTCGAAACCGATCATCCCCATGTGGGGAGGCGAGTCACATTCCACACTGTTGAGTTATCAAAACCCTTTCGGGTGCTTCACGAGTATAGAACGCTCGTCCGACGTGCGTTATTCCCCGCGCAGACGTTTCGACTTCATCGCGCGTTCGGCCTCGCGCTTGTCTTCCTTTTCGCGCAGAGTGTGACGCTTGTCGTAATCCTTTTTACCCTTGGCGATGGCTAGCTCGACCTTGGCGCGGCCGTCCTTGAAATAGATCTTCAACGGAACGAGCGTGTACCCGCCGTCGTGAATGCGGTGCGAGATCTTGATGATTTCGGCGCGGTGCAGCAGCAACTTGCGCTTGCGCCGCGTCGCGTGGTTGGTCCACGTCCCCTGCGTGTACTCGGGTATATGGACGGACTCCATCCACATTTCACCATCGACTATCTGTGCCCAGCCGTCAACGAGTGACGCCTTGCCCAAACGCAGAGCCTTGACTTCGGTGCCTACCAGCGAGAGTCCGCACTCAAAAGTGTCCTCGATGTGGTAATCGTGGCGCGCCTTGCGGTTCGTCGCAACGACTTTTTCGCCGAGTTCCTTTGGCATGGCGCACCCCCTTTCCGGTCATCTGGTGAGTCCAAGCCCTCCAGTTTACATCCGGGCTACACGCGAAGGTAACGGGAAATGGCAACGTACGCGCTCGTGGCCGCGAGAACCGCACCGGCGAGGAGCAAGCCGGGGAACACAATCACGACGTCGGCGAGCGTGATAAAAGACGTTGTGGGAAGGGCGGACGCGAGGTACCCGTCAACGAAAAAGACGACGATGCCCGCGATTGCGCCACAGGCGAGAACTGAACCAATTGTCGCGGCAACCACGCCCTCCACGATGAACGGTGTTTGGATAAACCAATTCGATGCGCCGACGAGCCGCATGATTGCGAGTTCCCGGCGACGTGAGAAGGCCGAGAGTCGGATTGTCGTCGCGATGAGCAGCGCGGCGGCGACGAGCATCAACACGGCAACACCGACCGCCGTCAGACTCGCGGCGTTGAGCGTCGAGAAAATACCGTCAAGGTACGACCGTTGGTCGATGACCGACTCGACGCCACTCATGCCACCCAATGCCTCGAAGACGAGGGCGGACTGCGTGGGGTCCTTGAGATTCACCCAGAAGGTCTGGGGCAACAGATCCGGGGTGACGAGGTCAACGACCGGGCTTCCCTTGAATTGCTTGGTGAAGTTTGCGTAGGCGTCATCGTGGTTTTCGAAGTACCATTCATCGATGTAAGGAGTGAGCGTATCCGAATCCAGTTGCGTTTCGACCGCGGCGATCTGCTCGGCACTCGCCTCTTGCTGGTCGCACGCGCCGAGCGTCGAATACTGCGTGCACAAATAGACTGCGACCTGCGCCTTGTCGTACCAGTAGGACTTCATATTGCCAATTTGGAGTTGCAGCAACGCGGCCGATCCGACGAACGTCAAAGAGACCAGGGTCACCAAGATGACCGATACGACCATCGAGATATTGCGCCGCACACCATTCCACGCCTCGATTAAGACGAAGCTCATTTTCATAGCGGGTCTTCCTCGAGTCGATCGAGGTAGCTCAAGTCGACCGCTTCGCCGGTCGGCGTCATGGGGTCGAATGCCGGAATCGGGTCAAAGTCGATCGGTTCGATCGCGATGGGCTGCGAGTCGGCGCGCGAGGGAAACGCGTCATCAACGTTGACAATCGGGTTGGCGCGCGTCAGGTATTGACCGCCCGCCTCGTCACGGATGATACGTCCGTCACTCAGCTCGACGACCCGGCGCTTCATGTCGTTCACAATCGCGGTGTCGTGGGTGGCCATCAGAACCGTCGTTCCAGCGGCGTTGATGTTACGCAACACGTCCATGATTCCCGCCGAGGTTGAGGGGTCAAGGTTTCCGGTCGGTTCGTCGGCCAACAGAATTGCGGGTTTGTTCACGACCGCGCGGGCGATCGCGACGCGCTGTTGCTCACCACCCGACAGCTCGTGCGGAAGACGGTTTTCCTTGTTCCCCAAACCGACGAGCCCGAGAACCTCGGGGACGGCGTCGTGAATGTAGGCCTCGCTCCGGCCGAGGACGCGAAGGGCAAACGCGACGTTGTCGAACACGGTCTTGGTCGGAAGAAGGCGGAAGTCCTGGAAAACAACCCCGAGGTTGCGGCGGTACGCGGGTACTTTGCGATTCGACAGTCGACCGAGATCCTGCCCGAGGACGTGAATGAGTCCGGTCGACGAGCGCTCCTCGCGCAGGATGAGACGCAAGAACGACGACTTGCCACTGCCCGAAGCACCCACGAGGAAAACGAACTCCCCGGGCTTTACCTCGAGGGTCGCGTCATGCAAGGCGGGTCGGTTTCCCGACTGGTAGACCTTGGACACACCATCAAAACGAATCATCGGATTTAGCCTAATCGTGGGCTTTCAACCAGCGTGGAGCGACACTCGACCGACTAGTGCGTCTTCTGTTTGCGGTGGCGGATGCCCGCCGCGATGAAACCGTCGAGATCGCCGTCGAAGACCGCTTGCGGACTGTTGACTTCGTGGTTCGTGCGAAGGTCCTTGACCATCTGATACGGCGCGAGAACATACGACCGCATCTGGTCACCCCACGACGCCGTGATGACACCCGCGAGTTCCTTCTTCTTTTTTGCTTCCTCTTCCTTTTGGATGAGCAGGAGGCGACTCTGCAGAACGCGAAGAGCCGCGGCGCGGTTTTGAATCTGACTCTTCTCGTTTTGGCACGACACCACGGTTCCCGTGGGTAGGTGGGTGATGCGAACCGCCGAGTCAGTCGTATTGACCGACTGACCGCCAGGGCCGGACGAACGGAAAACGTCGACGCGAATGTCCGAGTCGGGAATGTCGATCACTTCCGTCGCCGCCAACAGGGGTACGACCTCGACGGCGGCGAATGACGTTTGGCGCTTACCCGCCGAGTTGAACGGGCTCATGCGAACGAGGCGGTGCGTTCCCGCCTCGACCGACAAGGTCCCAAACGCGAACGGGGCGTCGACTTCGAAAGTCGCGCTTTTGATTCCCGCTTCTTCGGCGTAGGACGTGTCCAGCACTCGCACCGAGTATTTGTGTTGTTCGGCCCAGCGCAAGTACATCCGCAGAAGCATCTCGGCAAAATCCGCCGCATCGACACCACCCGCACCGGATCGAATCGTGACGATTGCGGGCAACGGGTCGTACTCGCCATCGAGAAGAGTCTGAACCTCCAACGTGCCGATTACTGACTCGAGGGCTAAGAGTTCATTGAGCACCTCGGTCGCCGAATCGTCGTCACCGGCTTCTTTCGCCATGTCGAGAAGAACATCGAGGTCGTCCAGGCGTTGTTGCACGTCGTTCACGAGGTCGCGCTGGGTTTGCGCATGGGACAGGGCGCTGGTCACGGCCTGCGCCGATGCCTGGTCATCCCACAGGTCGGTCGCACGGGCCTTCTCAGAAAGCTCGGTTATCCGAGTCGTCAGTTCGGGCAAATCCACGACGCTGACGATGTCCGCGAACGACGAGCGAAGTGCCGCGATGCGGTCGGAAACGTCCAACGAAATCATGAGATTTCCAGACTACCCTTCGTCGCTTCGAGCCCCGATGTTTGGCCGTGCGGACCCGGTCGCCTCGAGTTGGATTCGAACCAGAAAGAACTGGCTAACGAGCGGCGGGGACCACGTGGACCGGACCGTCACTCGAGCGGTAACCGAGTCGGGCGTTGACGCAGTCACAAGGTGAATTCCGTCGCTTGACTCGGAGACAAATGCGCTGACCGCACGCCAAACCTGACGGTTCACTAATCGCACGGCCAGCGATGTTCCGTCGAATTGCGCGGTGAGAGGATCGAATGACTCAGCGCCGACGAGCGCCGCCATGTCGGCGGTGGATTGCAGGCTCGTTCGTGCCAACGCCAAATCAGTCGAATCGATGATTCCCACAACCGCCACGCCGCACAGCGCCACGAGCCCCGCGACCATGGGCAAGAGAGAACCGCGATCGCTCACCTGTTTACCGACGTGATCGAAACGCGTGCCGTTGCGCTGCGCGACACCGTGACTCGTGGCGCGATGTCGATGCCGGGCAGGGCTGGAATGAAGCGCAACGGCACATCAAGGTGCACCGTCAACTCGACAAGAGACCCCCGACGTAGACAATTACCCCTAGAGCAGTCGAGTTCCCATCGAGACGAGGTGTCGGTCAGGCCGTGATCATCGGCGACCAAAGTCGTAATGGCGTGAACTCGTTCCAACCCGATGTTCGTCGATTCAGCGCGCGTAAAGGCTCGGACACCGTGCCGTGCGGCGGCCGTTGCCGCGAAGGTTGCAGACGCAATCTGACTCGTGGTGACCGTCAGTGCCACCAGCGGAACGAGCAGGGCGACGGACGCGACAATGAATTCGATGCTGGCGCTCCCTCGATCGGGCATCGTGCTCATGGACGAAGTTTTTCGCGACAGCACGAGTACCGCTCGCGTTGTCCACAGGATTAGTGCGCTGCGGTTCGAATCAGCTTTTTGTTGACGAATTCGTCGAGCCCAAAGTGTCCCAGTTCGCGACCGAAACCGGATTTCTTGATTCCGCCGAACGGCAGGTCGACGTGCGAGTCGGTGTTCTCGTTGATATAGACCATGCCCGATTCGAGTCGATCGGCGACGTAACGGGTGTCGTCAGGGTTGGATCCAAACACTGCGCCGGACAGTCCAAAATCCGAATTATTCGCCAGCGCGATCGCCTCGTCCTTGTCCGCGACGCGGTAGACCACGGCGACGGGACCAAACAGTTCTTCGCTAAACGCCCGTGCCGCGGGCGTGACGTTAGTCAGCAGCGTCGGCGCCATGAACGACCCGACATCTCCGACCCGATGACCGCCCATCACGAGAGTCGCGCCGTTGGCGACGGCGTCGTCAACCTGCCCGATCAGGTCCTCAACGGCCCCGAGCGACGACAGCGGACCCAGTTTCGTTTCGGAATCGAGCGGGTCCCCCACGGTGTAGGTCTGCAGTTGGGCCGCGAAGCCCTCGACGAACCGGTCGTACACGGAATCGAGAACGATAAAGCGCTTCGCCGCGGTACACGCCTGTCCCGCATTGCTCATCCGACCCGACGCCGCGGCGGCAATGGTGGCGTCAAGGTTCTCGTCGTCGAGGACGATGAACGGATCGCTTCCGCCCAACTCGAGCACGACCTTCTTCAGCGAACGGCCGGCGGCTTGGGCAACGGCGGCCCCTGCCTTCTCGCTTCCCGTCAACGAGACGCCCTGAACGCGCGGATCAGCAATGATTGTCTCGATGTCGCGGCTCTCGACAAACAGGTTGATATAGGCGCCGTCCGGCAATCCCGCATCGCGGAAAATCTGTTCCTGCGCGAGTGCCGATTCCGGGCAGTTGCTCGCGTGCTTGAGGATGATGGTGTTGCCAAGGAGCAGGTTCGGTCCGGCGAAACGCGCAACCTGATAGTAGGGATAGTTCCACGGCATGATGCCGAGGAGAACGCCGAGCGATTGTGAGCGGACGATTGCGTGCCCACCCGACATCGGGCGCATGTCCTGATCGGCGAGGTGCCCCGGTCCCTGGGTGGCGTAAAACTCGTAAATGTCACCAACGAATCCGGCTTCGCCCCGCCCCTGACGCACCGGTTTCCCCATCTCGCGCGCGATGATGTCAGCGAGTTGATGTTTGCGCTCGCGATACAAATCCGCGACGCGCTGAAGCACTGCGGCGCGTTCTGTGAGCGGTGTTTGGCTCCACGTCGCGTGAGCAGCGTCCGCACGTGAAATTGAATCGGCGATGTCGGCCGGTGTGGCACTGGGGAATTCGCGTTCGATGATTCCAGTGGCGGGATTGGTTACAGCAAAGGGCATACATTCATTGTCGTTCATTGACGTTCATTGACGAGCAAAAAATCTTTCATCGCCCAACAATTCCCAGTATCCTGAACTCGAGGGTGAGAACGTAGGAGGTTCCGTGGGTGATCTGAGTGGAGTTCACTCTCAGGTTTTTCGACCACTCCCGGACGTCCTTCGTGCGGAGGCAATTGTTGATCGTCTGTCGACCGCAATCTCTCTCGGACTTCTTCGTCGGGGTGAGCAACTGCCTGTCGAGAATCAGCTGACCATCATGTTCGGCGTTGCGACGGCCACCGTCCGCGACGCTCTCCGGACGTTGCGCAACCAGGGGATCATCGAAACGAGGCGTGGGCGAAGCGGCGGCACCTTCATCATCGGTGCTCCCCGCACGAATCTCGAGGCGCTTCGCCAGCGGTTGCTGAGGTTGTCCACGGCGGAATTGCGCGATATGGAGGACGAACAGGTGGCCACCGCCCTCGCTGCCGTTCGACTCGTCATCGGACGAGCATTCCCCCACGACTTCGACCGACTTGAACGAATCGCTCGAACCTTGGGAGAGGCGACAACGACTGAGTCCTGTGTGCGTGCCGACAGTAGATTCCACAGCGAACTCGCCGTTCTCGCGCAGTCCGAACGTCTCTTGGCAACGCAGATCCGGTTGTTGACCGAATCAATTGAAATTATGTGGACCGTCCTCGCGGTCGAAACCGACCGAGAATGGACGATGAACGATCACCTGGTCATTGTCGCGGCCCTGCGAAGTCGAGACCTTCTCGCCGCGGAGCGCGCCGTTCGTGAGCACATCTCACGCGACTTTTATCGATTGGTTGCCGCTCGACTCGATGTTTTGTACCCGATTGGACCCACGAATGAGTGAGGCCCGCGGCGGGCTCGAACGCGCGAGTAAGGCGATTGGGGATTTATTTGCCGCGGTCTATGACGACTTGACCACCATGGCGTTGGCGTGCGAACGCGAACTTCAGAGTGCGCGGGGCACGAAGGCTGGATTGACAGAACGCCACCTGCGCGCAATTCAACCCGCTGCCGCGACATTTCTGAGTCGCCACGCATTCCCCGTGGCCGCTGGAATCGTCCTCGGTCCAGACCTTGTGGACAACAATGTCGGGGCGGTCGAATGGTGGCGGCGAGGCGATTTG
The DNA here is from genome assembly GCA_041181465.1 of Actinomycetota bacterium. Lineage (GTDB taxonomy): Bacteria > Actinomycetota > Actinomycetes > Actinomycetales > Microbacteriaceae > MWH-TA3. Next base: position 7,360 of record JBEGPO010000136.1, read on the forward strand.
GGCTCAACCCAACGAATCGTGTTCAACCTTTCACAGGATGACCCCGGTTTCTATGACTTTGTGACCTACGAGTGGTTTGCCGAGGTTGTCTCGACCGGAAACCCAGCAATTCAGGGCCCTTACCTCGACTACGCGGGGATGGACAAGTACATTTTGACCAGCATGGTTCCGCTGTCGTTAGATGGGGTACTCATCGGCACCGCTGGGTGCGACACGGAGGTGCGGGAATTGGAAACCGTCATCATGCCGATTCTGCGCACAATTCCCGGGGACGCCGCGCTCGTGTCAAAATTCGATCGAATCATCTTGGGAAACTCGGGTCGCTTTCTCGTGGGAAATCGTGTCGTGGCATTGCCGAAAAATGCGAGTCGATGCGAAATCCCAGGACCTGAACTTGGCTTACAACTCGTGACAGTTCCGCTAGCCGCGAATTACTAGCGCGCGGTTTGAACGAATTTCGTTTGGTCGACGAACGCCTGAAAGAGAGCACGACGATCCGGCGCTGAGCCGTCATCGTCCTCGGGGTGCCACTGGACTCCGACGACCCATCGTGCCGACGGCATTTCCGTGCCCTCGACGACTCCGTCCTCAGCACGAGCGCTGACAACGAGCCTCTCGGCCACACGATTGACGGCTTGGTGGTGCCCCGAGCGAACCGCAACTCGGTCGCGACCAAATATCTCGTGAATCTTGCTGCCCGGTTCAAGGATGACGGGCTCGTCCTTAAACATCGGGTCGCCTGAACCGCCGCGGTGCGGGTGGTAGTTCTCGATGTCCGGAATGAGGTCGCCGCCGAGTGCCACGTTGAGCAACTGCGATCCGCGACAGATGCACAGCATCGGCGCGTCACGTTCGATTGTTGCGTTGATGATGTCGATGCAGTAGTCGTCCGCCGCGCGGTCGACACCGTACTCGTGGTTGACCGGCTCGGTGTGTCCGTAGATTCGTGCATCGACGTCTCCACCGCCCAAAAACAGAACTCCGTCGGCCAGGTCGGCCACTGCCGCCGGGTCAAGCGGCGACTTGCTCGAATCCAACAGCACGACCTTTGCCCCGACGTTGTTCAGTTCGGTCAGCGCGACACGAGTGAATCGAGCGACAAGCCCGGCTACTTCGTCCGTCATCTCGGGGATATTGAGCGACACCACGACCGCAACGGTCGGCGCGTCGCTCGGCATGGACGCGTTGCCCTCGGGCAAGACATCGCTCAGTGTGATGTTGTGGCTCATGGACTCTATTTTGCCAGCGGGAATTCCAAATCGGGCATCCAGGTGCTCCACACCAAAGCGAGTCGACCGTCGGCGATGACCGTATCGAGCGCACTGTTGAGTTCCCCTAACAGTTCGGCGTTGCCCTTCTGGACTCCGATACCCCACGGGTTTCGGGTTTCGGCAGTGAAGGCCACGACGAAATCCGGGTCCTTGTCGGCGAGTGGAATCATGACCACGTCGTCATCAACGAATGCATCGACGGCTCCCGATCGCAGTGCCGCAATCATGTCTTCGAAGACACTCGGGCCCGTGAATTCGATGATCTCGGCGCCGACGATGGTCTGTGCGACCTTCAGGTTGGCGCTTCCCGCAATCGCGCCCACCTTGTATCCGTTCATGGTGGTATTCGAACGGGCGGGGTCATCGGCACGAACCAACACGGTCTCGTTGAAAACCGCGTAGGGCTGAGTGAAATCCACGAGTGCGATGCGTTCGGGAATCATTCCCTGCCC
>JBEGPO010000137.1:0-7456 GCA_041181465.1 Actinomycetota bacterium
GCGTGCGAAACACCCCAATTTCCGAGGCGACCTTCGTCGGAATGTGCGTCGGTGCCGCCGCGGTGGGATTGCGGCCAGTCGTCGACCTCATGGTCGGGTCATTCTTCTATGTCGCCATGGACCAACTCGCTGACCAAGCCGCGAAACTCCGGTACATGTCGGGAGGGCAAGTTAACCTCCCGATCGTGTACTTCACGGCGACGGGTCCCAGCGGATCAGCCGCTGCACAACACTCAGAAAATCCTCACCCGATGCTCATGAATGTCGCTGGTCTCAAGATTGTTATGCCCTCGACCCCCTACGACGCCAAGGGATTAATGGTATCTGCGATTCGAGACGACAATCCCGTCGTGTACCTGCAGGACTTCGTTTTGGGTGGTGTGCGAGGGCCCGTGCCCGAGGAAACATATTCGATTCCGCTCGGTGTCGGTGACATCAAACGAGCCGGAAAAGACGTCACCGTTGTTGCCATTGGAGCCGCTGTTCCCAAGGCACTTCGCGTCGCGAACAAATTGGAGGCGGAAGGAATCTCGGTCGAGGTTGTCGACCCGCGGACCCTGGTTCCGCTCGACATGGACCTCATCCTCGAATCGGTTGCGCGGACCGGTCGACTAGTCGTTGTCGACAATGCGCGACTTACCTGTTCGGCCGCAAGTGAAATTGTGGCGAGCGTCTCTGAAAAGGGCTTCGATTTACTCAAGGCTGCGCCGCAACGCGTGGCATGGGAAAACGTTCCTGTGCCCTTCTCTCCCCCGCTTGAAGAGCGAGCGCTCATCAGCGATTCCGATATCGATTCCGCAATCCGCCTGACTCTAGCTTGATACACCACTGATCCGAAGGGGAGCACACACATGGATGTTGTTTTACCTAAATGGGGAATGTCGATGCAGGACGCGGTTGTCGCCGAATGGCTGGTTGCTGTGGGTGACGCGGTGACCGAGGGTCAACCGCTCGCAACAGTCGAAACCGACAAGGTGGATGCCACCGTCGAATCACCCGGGGCGGGTACCGTTCTCGAGCTCCTCGCAACGGCCGGCGACACCGTCGAAGTCGGCGCCGTCATGGCGCGGATCGGATAGGTCCAGAGATGTCGATAACGGTGCCGGCCGACTCGATCAATAACGAGTCTGCCGTCGCCGCGCTCGCCCTCTTCCGGACAGAATGCGCCACGAGGGGGCTTGCGCTATCGTTCGCGATCGCGGATGCCGGCGGAAACATCGTCCTTAGTTATCGAACCGACGGGGCTCAACTCGGCTCCTACCAACTGGCTCAGGACAAGGCATACACGGCGGTGGCGTTTCAGAATCCCACGAGCGCGTGGGCCGAATCATCGACACCGGGCAATCCGGATTGGGGAATCGCACTCACACTCGGTGGCAAAGTCACCGTCATCGCTGGTGGCGTTCCGCTATTTGTGAACGGGAAGTTGGTCGGAGCAATTGGGGTTTCGGGCACCAAGGGTGCAATCGACGAAGAAATCGCGACCTCGATCGCATCCCAGATTGGTTGTGAGGTTCGCCCGTGACCGTCTCCCTCGTGATCGGTGGCGCGTCGGGAATCGGCCGGGCCATTGCCACGGTATTACATTCCCGCGGTGACAGGGTCGGAATTGTCGACATCGACACGTCCGGGGCAGCCGTCGCGAAAGGACTTGGCGAGCGAGCTGCGTTCATCCACGCCGATATGTCGACAACGAACGGTCCCCGCGACGCAGTCGAAGAATTCCTCACGCTCACCGACGGAAAACTTGACGTTCTGTATTACGGCCCGGCGGTACTTGAATCCCGCCCTCTTGCCGAGTGGACAATGGAACAGTGGGACCACAGCATGTCGGTCAACCTTCGCGGGGCATTTTTTGCCTGCCAGGTTGCGGAAAAGGCCTTGCGCACGTCGTCGAGCGGTCGGGTAATTCTCATGTCCTCAACGGGCGCCCTCCGCGGTCACGCGGGGATGCCCGCCTATCACGCGTCAAAAAGCGGAATGATCGGACTTGTCCGCGCGCTAGCAGACGAACTTGCCCCGACCGTGACCGTCAACACGGTGTGCCCAGGCTGGATTGACACGCCATTCAATGACCCCTACTGGTCGTTCCAAGCCGACGCTGACGCGTCTCGGGAACGGCTCGAATCGGGAATTCCGGCGGGAAGACAGGGACACCCCAACGACGTCGCGGGAATCGTTGAGTTTCTCACGACACCAGCGGCCAACTACATCACCGGGCAATCGTTCGTTGTCGATGGTGGGTATACGGCGGTATGACGATGAGCCACACGACCTATTTCCCCGACGCACGCGGAACGTCCCCGTCAGCGCCGCTTTCCCCTCGTGTCGGAATCGCATCATTTCACCGCTCGCTGCCCCGCTACCGTGTGACGGCACTGTATTCATGCCCGGCCATCGCCGAACGGTTGGGGGTCAAGACTGTTCTCGTCAAAGACGAGTCCGTTCGACTCGGACTTCCCTCGTTCAAAATGCTCGGAGCATCGTGGGCGACGGCGACCTCGATTGCGCGCGAGTGGTTGGGTACCGAGGATGCGCCCCTCTCGATTCGGTGGATTGCCCGCGAAATGCGACGCCGACATGGTTCACAATGGCGCGTTGGGCGTCGACTCGTTGCGGCCACTGACGGAAATCACGGTCGAGGAGTAGCCCGAATGGCTCGCCTGCTGCGACTCCCTTCGCTAATTTTTGTTCCAGCGGGCACCGCTGAGTCCCGCATTCGAGGAATTGAAAAAGAAGGAGCCCGAGTCGAGGTGGTCGAGGGCACATACGACGATGCCATCGCACGTTCGGCTCGCGAAGCGTCTGCAACCACCCTCGTTATCTCGGACACCTCCTGGGAGGGATACACCGAAACTCCGACGAACGTTATTCACGGATACTCGACCATGTTCAGCGAAATTGACCAACAGTTGTCGGGAAAAACCCTTGATGTTGTAGTACTTCAAGCGGGAGTGGGCGCGTTCGCTGCAGCCGGCATGGCCCACTGGTCAGCCCGCGACACCAACGCCCGTCCCCGATTTGTCGTCGTTGAGCCAACCGCCGCCAACTGCCTCATGCTGTCTGCCGAATCACGCACCGTCACTCTCGCCGCAGGACCGCACGAATCGACCATGGCGGGACTCAATTGCGGTTTGCCATCGCTCATCGCATGGCCGATTATTTCCCACGCAACCGACGCGTACATCGCCATCGATGACGATGCGACATTCGACGCGATGCGCCTTTTGGCTGATTGCGGAATTGTTGCCGGCGAATCGGGTGCCGCCGGACTGGCCGGACTCCTCGCCATCACCGATGTGGTCGAGCGCGACTCCGTGGGGCTCCGGGATGACGCGACAGTTCTCCTCATCAATACCGAAGGAGCTACCGATCCCGACAACTACAATCACGTTGTCGGTACGACCGACAAGGGGGTGATTCGCACTCGACGACGACGCCAGCAGGCAACACACACCGTCCGGCAACCGGGCCGCTAACGCGGGTGCAACACGTCCGCAATAGTGTCTATTTCCTCAAGAGTTTTTTCAGATAAACAACTAGAGAAAGGTTGACTTCAATGTCGCAGTCAAAAAGCACCTCGCCAATCGAGGTGCATCACGTCGATGTGATTTCTCGTGCCGACCGGCACGGGACCGCTCGAGATCTTTTCCCCGTCTGGTTCACTTCGAACCTCAATGTCGGTAACGCCTTCTTCGGAGCGCTTGCCGTCATCGTTGGCAACAGTTTCTTCTGGGCCGTTGTCGTCGTCATCCTTGGAAACATCGCGGGCGCGGCGTTCATGTCGTTGCACTCGATTCAAGGCGCCAAACTCGGTGTTCCACAACTGATTCAAAGCCGTGGACAATTCGGGTTTATCGGAGCACTAGTTCCGATTGCCCTCGCCGCGTGCCTCTATCTTGGATTCTTCTCAACCACGGCGGTAATCGGCGGACAGTTCTTGTCTGCCGCGGTACCGGCCATCGACATCGTGTGGGCACCGATTCTTGTGTCCGCGGTAAGCCTGTTGCTGGCATTACTCGGATATCGGGCGATCCACACCGCCGCAAAGTGGGCACAGTGGCCACTCGCGGTCGCTGTCATTGTGGTCACCGTGGCTTCTCTTTCGCATGGCGGTTTCGATCTGTCCATGTCAGGATTCGCGCTCGGACCGTTCCTCACCGCATTCGGAATCATCGCGACGTTCCTCCTCACCTACGCTCCGTACGTGTCGGACTACTCGCGCTACCTCCCGTATGACACGAAGGCCTCCGACGCATTCTGGTGGACCTTCGGTGGCTCGTTCCTCGGCACGCTGTGGACCCAGCTTCTCGGTGTCATGCTCGCCGTGCAGTTCACACCAGGTGACACGGCAGGAGCAATCAAAGAGATGTTCGGAGAAGGTTGGATTGTCGTCACACTGATGCTCGTCACCGCGATTGCCATCGCGGGTAGCAACGCGATGAATCTCTACGGTGGCATGCTCAACCTCATCACCGCAATCTCGACATTCAAAGCGCCAAAAGCATCGATTGCGCTTCGCGTAGGAATGCTCATTCCCACCTTCGCACTGGGTCTTGCAATTGCCATTGCGGCAACTGCTGACTTCAACGCGCTGGTGGGTACCTTCCTGTCATTCCTGCTTCTCGGCTTTGTGCCATGGGGAATCATTAACCTCGTCGACTATTACTGGATCCGCAAGGGAGACTACGACGTTGATGCATTCTTCAAACCGAAGGGGCGCTACTTTGCGGACAAGGAATCGTGGACATTCGCCGGCCTTAACCTCAAGGCGTTGCTCGCCTATGCGATTGGTATCGTCGCGTCACTGCCGTTCGTCTACAACGCCGCATATCAAGGATCTGCGACCGCGTGGTTCGAAGGCGCGGACATTTCGTGGATTCCTGGTCTGATCGTAACCGGTGCGGTGTACCTCATTTTCACCGCAAATAGCCGAGTGAAGTCCTAGAGGTAAAAAACGGTGTCTCACGCCGAGCGGCTGTTCATCCTCCAATACGGGGCCGAGCGTGTGTCAAAAAACTTGTCACTCGCCGGTGGACCACATCACCTGTATTGGGAACCGTTGCTCGGGTACCTCATTGAGACGACGGAAGGGTGGGTGTTGCTGGACACGGGTATGTCCCGCAACGCCCACCTTTCCACCCCAAATCGCGATGCGTACGTCACCGGTGGGGTCGGTGCTCCTAACATCGATACGCCGTGGCATCTTCGACCAACCCCGCCGGATGAGTCGGGATGGAATTGGGTGCTCGACGGAAACCCTCTCGCGGCGGCTCTCTCCACGGTTGGCCTGAAGCCCGACGACATCGCACTCGCGGCGATAAGTCATATGCACGTTGACCACTCGGGTGGAATCCCCACACTGAGCGATGCCGGCGTTCCCATCGCGATTCAACGCGCCGAACTAGACTTTGTCCAATCTGGACGCGTCGGCATTTCCGAAGGATTCTTTGATGAGGACTGGGCTCATCCAGCTACTGAGTGGCGAATTCTCGACGGCGACACCGAAATTGCGCCAGGTGTAGTTGCGGTGTCAACTCCAGGACACACCCCGGGTCACCAGTCGTTTTCCGTGAGCCTTCGCGAAACCGGGACGTGGATTTTTGGTTGCGATGCCACTGATCTCGCCCAAAATTTTCTCGACAATGTTCCGTGCGGTTCGTGCGCGGGAAACACGCCCGAGGACGAGCGGAATGCTGCCGACTCTCTGTCAAAACTTCTCGACCTGGGGCGCCGTGACGGACACAGACTAATTCCCGGTCACGATCAAGTGATCGCCAACGCGATCGCACATCCTCCAGGGGGCCACCGATGACAAAGCCACGCAGTGATGAATATATGTTGACCGGGCGCACCGCGCTCGTGACGGGCGCAACGGGACTAATCGGTCGAGCGATCTGCCGCGAATTCGCCCGCGCGGGAAGCCGAATTGTGGTCTCCGACATCGATGACCCGACGTGTTCCACATTTGCGCGGGAACTTCACGATGAATTCGGGGTCGAAACCGCCCCTCTCGTGATGGATGTGGCCGACGCGACTTCCGTGGAGAGTGGAGCTGCACGAATCACCGCGGAATTCGGAGTCTGCGACGCCATCGTTGTCAATGCGGGCATCCTCGCACTCAAGCCTGTCTTGGAACTCGACTCGACAACCTGGGATACCGTGCTCCGGGTTAACCTAACCGGTGCATTCACGACAGCCCGAGTATTCGCAGCCGAAATGGTGCGTGCCGACCGCCGAGGAACGATTGTCTTTTCATCCTCGCTTTTTGGCGTGCGTGGCGGTGCCGGGAACGCCGCCTATTCGGCGAGTAAGTTTGGGCTCATCGGGCTATCGCAGAGCATGGCCGCCGACCTAGCACCTCACGGAATCAGGGTGAACGCGGTGTGCCCCGGCCAAATCGATTCAACGATGTTGACGTCGTTGTTCGAAACCCGCGCATCGGAAAACGGGACGTCACCAACGCACGAACGCAGTGCGTTTATCGAACGAATACCGTTAGGTGAACTCGGATCCGTCGAGGATGTTGCTCGCGCCTATCGCTACTTCTCGTCCGATGCCAGTGGTTACGTCACTGGGCAGCATCTCATCGTCGATGGAGGGTGGCAAGTGGGTTGAGCGACATAGCCGATATGCACCTAATTGCACCAACATTACAGACGCCACCTCGACGACATCGATGACTTCCGAGGCCGTTCAACCCTCTTAGGATCATGCGTCCGCCACTATCCGCACTCGCCCAACCTCGGAGTTAGGAGCCAGTGACAAGAACGGCCTTCGTCATCTCTTTCTTGTCGAACGCCGCATAGGCCATGGCGGCGTCTTCGAGAGGTATCAGGTGGGTCAATACTTTTGACGGCGAGAACTTTCCCGACTGTATCGCGGCGAACATGCGCTCGCGATCTTTCGTCGGGTTACCGACGGAAAAGATTAGCGTCAGTTCCTTCTCGAACATCACCCCGTTGTTGAGCGGGAAATCGGGTTCGAAGTGAGCGCCGACGACCGAGACAACGCCCTGCGAGCGCGCAAGGCCGAACGCCGACTGCATCGCGGGGACTGAGCCGGATGCTTCGATGACGACGTCCGCACCGACACCGTGGGATAGCTGATTGACGAGTTTCACCGTTGCCTCCCCTGGTTCAACGGCAGTCGCTCCGAGACTTCCGGCGAGTTTCCGGCGGTCCGAAATGCCATCAACGGCGATGACCCGTCGAGCGACGCCGACTGCGGCGATTATCGCCATCAGCCCCACTGGGCCGCACCCCAGAACAACCACGAGGTCCCCGTTTGACACGTTGCCGCGCTGGACCGCGGCGAAGCCGGTTGGGAGGATGTCGGCGACAAAGATCGCGTCCTCGGTACTGACGTCATCGGGCACAGCCCACAGTGTTCGACTTGCGTTCGGGATTCGCACAAACTCGGCTTGACCCCCGTCGAGTTTCGGGTAAACACCCGA
>JBEGPO010000138.1:0-6419 GCA_041181465.1 Actinomycetota bacterium
CCAACAAAAACGAATTTTGCGGCGACCGTGAACGGGGTGCGACCAATCTCGTTGCGCACCACGACGTTCCACAGGCCGTCCTTGCGACGTCGAATCGATCGAACCGAATGATTGATGTGCACCTCGGTCTTGGGGCCAGCGATTGAGTTGACGAGAATTTTTGTCAGCGCACCGAAGTCAACATCGGTGCCGTTTTGAAAACGAGTCGCCGCCACCGGCTCTGACTTCGATCGACCCGGCATGACAAGCGGCGCCCACTTGTGAATGACCTTCGGGTCGTTCGTGAATTCTGCGCCGGGGAAGAGAGGGTGGTTCTTCAACGCCTCATAACGGGTCTTGAGATACGCGACATTGTCCGCACCCCACACAAACGCCATGTGCGGAACGGGGACGAGAAACGATGACGGATCGGGGATGGTTCCGTCATTGACCAGGGCGGACCAATATTCCCGCGATAACTGGAATTCTTCATTGACCTTGATGGCACCGGTTGTCACGACGCTGCCGTCTGGCTGTTCGGGCGTGTAGTTCAATTCGCACAATGCCGAGTGTCCCGTGCCCGCGTTATTCCATGGGTCTGTCGATTCGGGAGCAAGTCCTGGACCGCGCTCGAACAATGAAATTGTCCAGTCGGGTTCGAGCCGACGAAGAAGCGAGCCGAGAGTGGCACTCATGATGCCCCCACCGACGAGAACGACGTCTACAACCTTGGTCACCAACCCATCCTATCCGCGCCAGTAGGCTGGCTTGGTGCCCCGTGAACCCGCCACGCCCCGCGTCATCGCCTTTACAGTCATCGGCCTCTTCGCAGGCCTCTTCGCGGGATTCTTTGGTGTTGGTGGGGGCATCATCGTCGTCCCTCTGCTCATTCTTGCGCTTCACATAGACCAGCGTCAGGCGTCCGTCACGTCCTTAGTTGCGATCATCCCCACCTCGCTCGTTGCGGCGTCAGCGTTTTTATTGTCGGGAAGTGTTCCGCTCGACCAAACAGCTTTTGGGCTCATCATCGCCATCGGATCAACAATCACCGCACCACTCGGGGCGTGGGCCCTCCGGACGTGGAAAACCGTCACCGTTCGATGGATTTTCATCGTCATCTTGCTTGTCGCCGCGATTCAGGTTCTCTACCAGTTACCGGATCGCGACAGCCACCTCGAATGGTCAATCGAGATCGTGGCCGGACTGATTGCATCCGGTGCGGTGATGGGGTTCGCCGCCGGGCTTTTGGGAATCGGTGGGGGCCTCCTGCTTCTGCCATTGCTCGTGCTCGTATTCGGCGTCAGCGACCTCACCGCGAAAGCACTGTCGCTGATCGCCATGTTCCCCGCGGCCATCTCGGGAACCATCGGATCAGCACGGGCAGGAGTCGTGAACTGGAAAGCCGGGATGTCGCTCGGAATACCGATGGCCCTCTCGTCCACTGTGGGCGTCTGGCTGGCCACAATCACGCCGGTCGAATGGGCGAACCCGTTGTTGGCGACTTTGCTAATTTACGCGGTCATCCAACTCATCATCCGAACCATCCGTTCGATGCGAAAGGATTAGCGAAGACCCATTCGGTCGACAACGAGTTCCGCAATCTGGACCGCGTTGAGCGCGGCGCCTTTGCGAAGGTTGTCGTTGGACACGAACAAGACCAATCCCGTTCCGTCCTCAAACGATTGGTCCTGGCGGATTCGACCGACGAGGCTGGGGTCGATCCCCGCAGCGTCGAGCGGCGTCGGGACATCCATCAGCGTCACACCGGGAGCCGTCGCGAGAATTTCGCGCGCGCGCTGGGCCGTGATGGGGCGATCGAACTGCGCGTGGATTGACAAGGAATGCCCCGTGAAAACGGGGACACGAACGCAAGTCCCCGAAACGAGCAAGTTCGGAAGTTCCAGAATCTTGCGGGTTTCGTTGCGAAGCTTCTTTTCCTCGTCCGTTTCGCCCAGTCCGTCATCAACAAAACTGCCCGCCTGCGGAATGACATTGAAGGCGATGGTGCGAGGGAACGTCACGGGTTTAGGGAAGTCAACAGCGTGTCCGTCATGAATGAGTCCCATCAGGTCTTGCCCTGTGGTCGCGGCAACCTGATCGAACAGTTCTGCGCCTCCCGAGAGTCCCGCGCCAGAAGTCGCTTGGTACGTAGACACTTGAAGGCGCTTTAGCCCCGCTTCGACGTCGAGTGGCTTCAGCGCCGGCATCGCCGCCATCGTCGTACAGTTCGGGTTCGCAATGATGCCCTTGACCGCATCAGCAATCGCGTGTGGGTTCACCTCAGAGACGACGAGTGGAACCTCGGGGTCCATTCGCCAGCCGCTGGAGTTGTCGATGACCGTGGCGCCCGCGGCAGCGAACCGCGGAGCCTGAGCCTTGGAAAGGATTGCCCCCGCCGAAAAGATCGCGATGTCGAGGCCTGACGGGTCGGCCGTTTCCGTGTCTTCGACCACGACGTCCCTGCCCTCAAACGACAGCACAGTGCCCGCACTTCGGGAGGACGCAAAGAACCGGATTTCATCGATGGGGAACGCGCGATCCGCCAGGAGTTGCCGAACAACCGTGCCAACCTGACCGGTCGCTCCGATGACACCGATACGGGCGCCCATTATCGACCCGTGCCGGCGTAGACGACAGCCTCGAGGTCGCCGTCGAGTCCGAATGCGGTGTGCACGACCTGCATCGCCCGCGTGAGGTCCTCGCCGCGCGTGATGACGGAAATGCGAATCTCTGAGGTCGAAATCATCTCCATGTTGATGCCGGCTTCGAACAGTGCGGTAAAGAGTTGGGCCGAAACACCAGCGCTGGTTCGCATTCCGCCGCCCACAACAGAGAGCTTTCCGATGTTGTCATCAAAGGCGACGTCGCTGAAGCCGACCTTGTCCTGGGCGGCGCGAAGCGCTTGGAGGGTTTTTTCGCCGTCGGTTTTCGGAAGCGTGAACGAGATGTCGGTCAGGGCAGTCGTCTGAGCGGACACGTTCTGCACGATCATGTCGATGTTCGCTCCGGTGCCCGCGACGATGGTGAAGATCTCGGCGGCCTTACCCGGAATGTCGGGGACGCCGATGACGGTAATTTTGGCCTCGGATAAGTCGCCGGCGACACCGGTGATGATGGGTTCTTCCATGTTTTCTCCCCTATCTGCAATGACGAACGTACCTTCTGTGTCCGAAAAACTCGAGCGGACATGAATAGTCACACCGTGACGCCGCGCATACTCGACGGCGCGAATGTGCAAGACCTTGGCGCCCGCAGCAGCGAGTTCCAACATTTCTTCAAACGTGACACGGTCAACTTTGTGCGCTTTGGGCACAATTCGGGGATCGGCGGTGAAAACACCATCAACGTCGGTATAGATTTCACACACTTGGGCACCAAGGGCAGCGGCAAGTGCGACAGCTGTGGTGTCGCTTCCCCCTCGGCCGAGGGTCGTAATGTCCTTAGAGTCGCGGTTGAAGCCCTGGAAACCAGCAACGATTGCGATCGCGCCGTCGTCAAGTGCTTCACGGATCCGATCCGGCGACACATCGACGATTCGAGCAGAACCATGCTGCGCTGTCGTCATCATGCCCGCCTGACTTCCGGTGTACGAGCGCGCTTCCTGCCCGAGGCTTTTGATCGCCATCGCCAACAGCGCCATCGATATTCGCTCGCCCGTCGTGAGAAGCATGTCGAGTTCGCGCGGGTCAGGCGCATCGGTGATCTGATGGGCGAGGTCGACGAGTTCGTCGGTGGTGTCCCCCATCGCGGAAACGGCGACAACAACGTCATGCCCCGACTCGCGTGTCGCAACGATTCGATGGGCCACGCGCATGATGCTTTCGGCATCAGCTACCGAAGAGCCACCAAACTTTTGCACAATGAGGGACACGGGTTTTCTCTCGTTCGAGGGTCAGACGAAGGCGGTCGCGTCGTTGCCCACCAATTGGGGAAATTCTACCCAAATTTAGGACTGTGTGATTCGAGTGCGACCCTCGAAAGCCCGACCGAGCGTGATTTCATCGGCATATTCGAGGTCGCCACCGACGGGCAGCCCGCTCGCAAGCCGTGACACGATCATGCCCAGCGGCCCAATGAGCCGCGACAAATAGGTCGCGGTCGCTTCGCCTTCGACGTTCGGGTCGGTGGCGAGGATGATTTCGGTGATTGATGTATCGCGAAGTCGTTCCAGCAGTGGTGCGATGCGCAATTGGTCGGGGCCAATTCCATCAATAGGGCTGATTGCCCCGCCCAACACGTGGTACAGGCCCGTGAACTCGCGAGTCCGCTCGATTGCCACGACGTCTTTGGCTTCTTCCACAACGCAAATCTGGTCCCGCCGGCGGCGCGGATCACGGCAAATGGCACACTCGTCATCTTGAGACACATTCCCACAGGTGACACAAAACTTGACGCTAGCCCGCACTGTTCGAAGTAGCTCGGCGAGACGCGCCGGGTCGAACGATTCTGTTTGGATGATGTGGAACGCGATGCGCTGTGCCGATTTTGGTCCGATACCCGGAAGCCGGCCGAATTCGTCAATCAGTTCTTGCAGGATTCCTTCGTACATCGTTACTCGTCGCCCTCACGCGGCGTCGTCTCGATGTCAAAAATTGCGGGGTTGTCGGCGGCCGATGCGGAGCGAGCGTGTGGTGTTGACGCGTCGTCGATGTTGGCAATCAGCGTGGCGCCCAGCATCTCGCGAATAACGGATTCGCCGCGTCGTTCTGCCGATTCAGGTGCGGCCGATTCGGCCACGACGGATTTGGTTGCGGTAGGCGCGGGTGCCGCCCCTTCGGGCACTTCAATGGGCTTCATCTTGGTCGTCGGTGCGTCATCGTCGGGGGTTCCCGCAGGAGTTTCAGCCGCGGCGGCCGGCGTTTCAAGGGTTATGGGCGTGACAGTTTTCGCGGGCGCTGTCGAACTCAAACCAGCCGTGACGCCGAGACGCGGCACGAATCGGAGGCGCACTCCGAGTGCACCCTGAATCGCCTCGCGAAGATCCTCGAAGACGGCATTTCCGCTCGTCGGGTTCTCTTTGAAGCGATCAACCCACATTTGTTCAGAGAATTCGAGGGTAAGCACATCCCCCTCGAGAAGCGTGGGACGAGCCGAGTTCACAACAACCCACGAGCCCTTCGACGACTCGAGTTCTTCACGAATCGCGGGCCACACCTCGAGAATTTCCGCCAGCGTGCCGGCCTGGACGGTTGACGCTACCGGCGGTGTGACCGTTGTGGGTGTCGCAACGGGAGCGGCGACCGCTGCAACGGGCGGGTCAACCGCCGCGGGAGCCGCGTTGACGACCGGTACCGATTGAGAGATGTTCCGGTCGGGAAGTTCGGTCAAGAGCCGGGCGACCATCAGCTCAAGGTGAATTCGGGGCGGAGTCGTTCCCGTCATTCCCGACAGGGCCACGTTGACGATGTCGGCCGCACGCGACAGTGCGGCAGCACCATACAGTGCGGCGAGCCCGTTCATGCGGGTAATTTCGTCCGCGGGGATTCCCCGCAGAACTGCCGCCGCGCCGTCGCCGGTCGCATCAATGATGATGAAATCGCGCAGACGTTCGAGGACGTCTTCGACGAAGCGCCGAGGATCGTTCCCGGTCTGCACGACGCGGTCGATTGCTGCAAAGGCGTGAGCTGCGTCACCACGTCCAATCGCGTCGAGGGTTTCGTCGAGAAGTTCGCTCGGTGTGTAGCCCAGCAAGTTGTTGGTGCGCTCGCGCGTGACAGTGCTGTCGTCCGAACCCGCAATGATCTGGTCGAGCAGCGAGAGGGTGTCGCGGACAGAGCCTCCGCCTGCGCGAATAACCAAGGGGAGAACGCCGTCTTCGATCGTGACTTTTTCCTGGACGCAGAGTTCCGCCACATAGTCGAGCATGACCGAGGGAGGAACGAGACGGAAGGGATAGTGGTGAGTGCGCGACCGAATAGTTCCGATGACCTTCTCTGGCTCCGTAGTCGCAAAGATGAACTTGACATGCTCGGGCGGCTCTTCGACGATTTTGAGGAGAGCGTTGAAGCCCTGCTGCGTGACCATGTGTGCTTCGTCAAGGATGAAAATCTTGTATCGGTCGCGAGCGGGCGCAAACCCTGCTCGTTCTCGAAGTTCGCGCGCATCGTCGACGCCATTGTGGCTCGCCGCATCGATCTCGACGACGTCGAGCGAACCCGAGCCGTCTCGGGACAACTCGACACAACTGTCACACTTTCCACACGGCGTATCGGTCGGTCCTTCGGCGCAATTGAGGCAACGGGCGAGGATTCGGGCGGACGTCGTCTTGCCACAACCACGCGGTCCAGAGAACAGGTAAGCGTGATTGACACGATTCTGACGAAGAGCGGCGCGCAACGGATCGGTCACCTGAGATTGCCCGATGAGTTCATCGAATGATTCGGGTCGGTACCGACGATAGAGAGCGACTGCCACCCTTTGAGATTACCCGCACGCACCGA
>JBEGPO010000139.1:0-12182 GCA_041181465.1 Actinomycetota bacterium
ACCACGCGGTTCGCCCACCACCAACCGGGATGAGCCGAATTCCGAGAATGTCCTTCGCTTGGCGCGTGACTTTTTGCACCACCATTGTTCGCTTGTCACGAATGTCTTCATCCGGGTTTTCGAGGACCAGAGCGTCGCGTTCGGCTTGCGCGGCGATTCGCAGCGCAGATACTTTCGCATCAACCACCGCACGCCGCTCCCTCAGCGCGATCACGGCGAATCGAATCATGAGCGCAATCATGGCCATCGAAATAACAAAGATTGATACTGCCGCGTACCACCATGACCCGACATCGGATCCCGAAAATGCCGCATGGACGCCGATAGCAAAGAATACGAGATAGGACGCGTAGTGGATTGCTTTCCACAACGCACGCGGCAACTTGTCCATCACGAGCGAGGTGAGGTACACGACAGACATCACCCACATCGCCACGACGCCGACCGCAAGGGCAATATTGATCAGCTCTGTTGCGCCCTGGTAGGTCGCGACGCCCGGAATGAAAAGGTCGGCACCATCAAATTGGACATAGGGGTCCAGTGTGAGCGCAAGCGTGTGAACGCTTGCAAGTAAAACCGTGAGCGTGCTGAGATATTTGTGCAGATCCTTTAGCCAGGCTGGGTTATCAAGACCGCGAAAAACTCGGCTCGAAAGCAAGACGCCCCACACGAGCGAAAATGACATGAGCCCCCAGGCGGTAAGTGCGCTCACGCGAGAGACATACCACCAGATGTGTGGGTCGTTCACGAATAGTCCTTCCAGTTGATCGTCTGAGCCGTTGTACCATCACGATAGATGACGAACGCGGCGGCACCGAGCGTGGGTACCCACGTCAGGAAGTCGCGTCGCGTAAATCCAGCCTTCGTGATTACTTCCGCGATTCCCGCTGAGACTGCGACAACCGAGACGGTGACGACGTTGGACTCCATCGAGTGACCGGTATGCACGTTGATGAGGTGGTTGGCCGTGCGGCCGTCGTTATCCCACGTTCGCTTGAGCGTACTCGATGTCGCAACCGCGCCATCAGCCAGATTGACCCGCGCGATTGAGCGTGATTCGACAAAGGGGTCTTCAATATCGATTCGCCAGTGACTGCCGTCTGGCGGTGTTCCCCCAATTCGAACGTCACCACCAAGTTCGGCAAGGACCCCCAGCGCGCCTCGTTCTAACGCCATGATGGCAAGAACATCAGCGGCGATACCCTTGCCGATGCCGCCCGAATCGAGAGTGACACCAATCGGGAGTGTGACGATGTTGTCCTGAATCGTTGTGCCCGTCATCTCGACAGGCCAACGCGCACTGGCGGGTAGAACCGTGATACTTGAAGGATTTACACGCGATGCCGCATAGCCCTCCGCCAACAGTTTGGGCAATATTGTTGGGTCGTATTCGCCATCGGTGAGAGTGCGGGCCGCCAACATCTCGCTCACAAGTTTCGCGGTCAACGGATTAACGGTGACGGGAGAGCCTTCCGCGTTGTTGAGTCTCGTTATGTCTGATTCGGGCAAGAACCGACTCCACAGGGACTGCAAGAATTCGGCAGTTCGAGCTAAATCATCGAGCATGTCCTCGGTTCCGCCAACGAGAACGAGGTTAGCAACGGTTCCCATCGTGAAAAATGTGCGTGAGACGGTTTGTGCGCCGGCCTCACCTTGAGCCGCTCGAATCGCATCCGACGCAATCGATGAGTGTGACTGATTACTTCGAGCCACCAGAGCTGCCATGACTATTTGGAGTCGGTTTCTTTGCCGGAGCAGGTGCAGCCTTCGCAGGCGCAGCAGGCGCGGCAGGAGTCGGCACCACAACAGCCGGCGTCGTCACCTTCTTGTTCTTTTTCTTAATGCTGGTAGCGGTAGGAGTCGGGGCGGCGATCGTTGATGACGTGTCCGTCGTTGCAGATTCCGCCGCTTCTGCCAGCGCCGTCGCTTCCTGAGCTTGGGCCTGAAGCCCTGCGACTCCCGCGAACATTGCTCCCGCGGTGGCAACAGTTACGAGGATTCGTGCCTTAGTAGCAATAAAGTGAGCCATTAGTCGTCGTCCCCTTCGTCCTCGTCACGATCATCGTCTTCGTCCTCGTCCTCGTCACGATCATTGTCTTCGTCCTCGCCATACGAGCCACCGGTCGAACCAGAACTCGTTCCGTGGGAAGTTCCCGAGTTCGTTCCGTTCGACGCTCCCGAGTTGTTACCTGAGTTTGATCCCGAATTCGATCCAGACGACCCTCCGGTTGAGCCTGAACTCGTGCCGTGAGAAGTTCCCGAGTTGGTTCCCCACGACGCTTCCGTTGTTCCGGGGTCCTGAGAAGTGATCGACCCGTCCGTTGCGCCGTCGATAGCGACTTGAGCGAGCGATGTGTCGGGCGCTGGAACCAATCCCGAAGCCGTAATCTGCGGCGAGTTCAGGGAAGCCGCTGGTCCAAAAGGGTTAGCTGCTCCTGCTACCGCACCTGATACTGCGTTCGTGGTGTCAGCGAGGAGTCCCGAAACGTCGTCGATATCAATCGCTCCGGAGTTCAGCGCTACGGTGCCGAGTCCGACACCAGTGGTTGCGGTCATGCCGAGAAGGAGGAGGGGGCCTTGTATGTTCATGTCCTCAGTTTCTCGTCTTGGCGCGGAGCGAACAACGTACTTTAGTAAAGAAACGTCCAAGGTTTTCGCGAGGTACAGTCACAAGTGCTCTGAATCGTGGCACTCTCTAAGCATGACGATTTTGCTGGTAGAAGACGATCGAGCGATTGCGGACGCGCTCGTCGACGGACTACGCGACAACGGATACAAGGTGACACACGTGGTTCTCGGAAGTGAGGCCATCGCAAAAGTTCGAGGTGGCGGAATCAACACTGTGATTCTCGACCTCGGGCTCCCGGACATGGACGGAACCGAAGTGTGCCGCCAGATTCGAACCTTCTCGCATGTGCCCATCATCGTGGCGAGTGCTCGCGAAACCGAAATGGATCGGGTAACGGTTCTCGACATGGGTGCAGACGACTATGTGGTCAAGCCCTTCGGTATCAAAGAGCTCGTCGCGCGGATTCACGCAGTGATGCGACGTGCCAGCGGAACAGTTGCACCAGTAACACACATCGTGGTCGGCGTTCTCGTCATCGACACCAAATCTCGAACTGTGAGCGTTGGCGAGAAATCCGTCGCTTTCACCCCGAAAGAGTTTGACCTGCTTGCTTATCTTGCGCGAGAACCCGGCACGGTGTTTCGTCGAGCCGAAATTCTGCGCGACGTGTGGCAGACGACGTGGTACGGAACGACGAAAACGTTGGACGCTCATGTCGCAAGCATTCGCAAAAAACTCGGTAATGCCGAATGGGTCGAATCAGTGCGTGGCGTCGGCTTTACGTTGAGGGTTGTGTCGTGAGGCGCATCTTTCTCGCGTCGATCGTCGGTGTCAGTTTCCTACTTCTCGCGGCCCAGGGCGCGGCTGTCGTTGGTTACGTCTCTGCGTCGGAACAAGAGCGCATCATCACCGAATATGAGCGAGACGCCTTCATTCTGGGGGGTCGAGTAGAGACACTCCTCGAAACGCCTGCTCGCGTCGACCCTACGCTCGCAGTATTGGTCAACAATTATGCGACCGCCGGCAACACCCAAGTGATTGTGGTTGATTCCGCGGGAATCGGTGTGCTCACGAGCGATCCGGCAGAGCTTGCGCTGGGGACTGATTACTCGAATCGCCCAGAGATAGCGAGCGCGCTCGTGGGAAATGTCACGTCGGGTGAGCGTTGGTCGGACACCCTCCAGTCCAATCTTGTCTACGTTTCTGTGCCAATCATCAACGGTTCGTCCATCTACGGTGCGGTACGGCTGTCCTTCCTCCACGGCGAAATCGATCGCGCGATCGCGGACAAGACAGCAATCTTGTGGTGGGTGGCCGGCGGGTCTGTTCTGCTCGCCGCCGTGATGTCCTTCATCGTGTCGGGGTTGGTCACTCGCCCGCTGCGACGCGTTGAGTCCCAAGTGAACGCACTGGCACTCGGTGACTTTTCGGGTCGACTCCCCGAGGACTCTGGCCCGCATGAGATTCGATCTCTGGCGGTTGCGTTCAATTCCATGGCGACAAAACTGGATTCGCTAATCCGACAGCAACGCGCCTTTGCCTCCGATGCCTCTCATCAGTTGCGCACACCGCTCACGGCCCTGTTGTTGCGAATCGAACGGACGCGCGAAGCACTTTTACTCGACCCCATTGCCGCCGACAAGCGTCTGGGTGACGCAGAGGTGGAGGTCGAACGACTCACGTCCATTGTGGAGGGACTTCTTGCTATCGCTCGATCAGAGGGTGGTTCTCACGACATTGTGCAAGTCGACCTCGCGGTTTTGGCTCAGGACCGCGTCGAAAATTGGAGGGCGCTTGCCGAAGAGCGCGGCGTCACCATCGCGTTCGATGGCCCCCCGCATGCCGTCGGATCCGCGCTGTCCAGCGCACCGGATCAGATTGTCGACAATCTCGTGGACAACGCGATTGGTCATTCCCCCAAAGGGACCGCTGTCGTGGTTCGGGTTCGCGAACTCACGGACGAAATCGAATTGGCCGTCATCGATGCCGGTACCGGGATGACCGTGGATCAATGCAATCGCGCCTTCGACCGCTTCTGGCGTGCGGACTCAACCAAGGACGGAAGTGGTCTTGGTCTCGCAATTGTCAAACACCTTGTTGAACTGAGCGGCGGGACGGCAACACTCGCGCCGGGCCGAGGTGGATCAGGAGTTGTGGCCACTGTTCGACTGCCGCGGGTGAAGTAGCCACCGTCCTAGCGGCGGGTTGCCAGGATCTACGACGAGCCCCCGCTACACCGCACTGTTTACGGCAGGGGTTTTGGGTGGACGATCGCGTCCCGCAAGATACGACCCGACAACAACAAGCGGTAGTCCAATCAGAATGCCGGTGGTGAGCGGTTCGTTCAAAAAAACAATGCCTAAGACCGATGCGACCAAAAGGTTGAGGTAGGTAATGAGTGTCGCCCGACGCGGGCCAACGTACTTGATCAGCTCAAAAAACAAGACGAACGCAATAGCGGAACTGACAGCACCGAGAACGACAATCGAAGCCCACCCGCCAATCTCGGGGCCCTTCGCAATATCCGCTGGAAGGGAAAACATTGCAAACGGGGCATAAATGACGGACACCATCGCCAATGCCACAGCGGACAGTGAAAGTCCTGACACGTTTGGCATCGTGCGTCCCGCCACGATCGGTGCAATCGCGTAACAAATCGCCGAGACCGCCAACATCGAAACGGGGACGATGTCTATCGCTCCGCTTAGCGCGTCGATTCCGACGAGAGAAAATACGCCAAGGAATCCGATGACCAAACCGGTGATGGTGATGGGGTGACGCGCCGCGCGGTCTCCGAGAAAAGTCCCCGTGATGAAAGCTGCAATAAAAGGGATAGTGGTCATCATGAGACCCGCGAGGCTGCTCGCCGTGGTTCGCTCTGCCTCAGTAATGAGATACCAGGGCCCTACCATTTCAAGCGTTGCAAACAACAGCACTCCGCGCCAGTTCTTCAACGTCGCTCGAAGATCTCCGCGGTAAATCACAATCGGCAGCAGGACGATAGCTCCGATGGTGACACGAAGCCAGACGATACTGGGCGTGCTAAACGACTCGTTGGCAACGGCGATGAAATAGTAGGGAATACCCCAGGCCACACCAACAGCGAGAAACAAAAGTATTGCGCGACGAGACATTGTGTGAGCGTCTACTTGGCCCGCGTAGATCTCGCGGCGTGAATCTCGGCAAGAATCTGTTGGGTTTCACGATGTGCTGCCATGACCGCTGAATGGGTTTCGTTGTCGCGTCGCTCGGTCTTCCGAGATTGAACGTTTTGTCCGACCATGATGATGGGAAGCAACACCAGTTGCAGGAAGGTCTGTGCGACCCAGGCGACAATAATGACGGGGTCGCCTGTAGCGAGCGCCGCCGGCAGGGAAATGATTGCGAGGACGGTGAAAGCGATTGCGGCCCACATCGTTCCTACCACTGACGTAATCCGTTCACCCCAGTTGTTGAGGATGTCACTCATTCCGCGTCCTAGTCTTGATTGTTTGGCCACGACCGAAGTCTATTCTTTGTGGAGACTAGGGGAATCGAACCCCTGACCTCCTGCTTGCAAAGCAGGCGCTCTACCAATTGAGCTAAGTCCCCGTTTTTTCCGGTTTCGGGAAACCGTGTGGGGCTACCAGGACTTGAACCTGGGACCTCTTCGTTATCAGCGAAGCGCTCTAACCACCTGAGCTATAGCCCCCAAACCTGTCCGAGCCTATCGCACTTAGGTCAAGCCGAAAAATCGAATTGGTGGCTTCCCCGGCTCAGTCGTTGGTGAATGCGACCCGTATTCCGCCAGTGATGCGGGCAATGAAGTTGAACCCCAGGGCGGCGAATGCTCCGATAGCGGTTCCACACACAATGCTCGCGATGACCTGGATCAGGGTGAAGACGATGACCGACGGGAACGACATGAGGTTGGTCAGCCCCATGAAATCAATTCCGACGATCGAACTCACGATGCCATTCAAGGTGTCAACGACTCCGAGCACGGTGAAAATGAGCCACCCCAGAATGTTGACCACGGCGAAGACCAGCGAAAGCGTCAACGACACGATGAAGGAGTTTCTTGTCGCCGACCAAAAGTCAATGTGAACGAGGCGAAGCCGAACCTGCTTTTCTGCGGATTCTCTACTCATGGTCGGTGTCTTCCATTTCTGTCATGTCTGATTCGTCCGATTCCGGCGAATCGATTTCTGTTATCGAGTCTAGATTACGCTCGACGTTCCGAGCGATTGCGAGTATTCGATCTCCTTCGTCGGGGCGGGCGAACACAACGCCCATGGTGTCCCGGCCCTTGGCGGGAACGCCATCGACACTCGAACGCACGACCTTTCCGCCTTCCATGATGACAAGGACCTCGTCACCATCATCAACAATGAGGCCCCCGGTTAATCCACCGCGTTCGTCCGTCAGTTTCGCGACCTTGATGCCGATTCCGCCGCGGTTTTGAACACGGTATTGGCTCACCTCGGTGCGTTTCGCGAACCCGCTCTCGGTGACGACAAAAACGTATCCGACGTCAGAAACAACCGCCGCCGAAAGCAACTCGTCGCCGGTGCGAAGTGAGAGCCCCTTGACGCCCGCCGTCTTTCGACCGGTTGGGCGCAGGCTGGCGTCGTTCGCTACGAAGCGAAGCGACATTCCCGCTTTGGATACGAGCAAAATCTCGCTATCGGAATTGACCAACATCGCAGACACCACTGCGTCGAGATACGTCGGTTGGCCCTCGTCATTGAGTATGGGCTTACCGTCCTTGCCCTTTTCCACCGCAAGATCGATGGCAAAGACCCCGCCCGTTCGGTTTGTGTCATAGTCGGTGAGTTTCGACTTTTTGACCAGTCCCTTTCCGGTTGCGAGAACAAGATATTCCGCGGCCGCATAGTTTCGGACGTCGAGTATTTGTGCGACCGATTCTCCGGGCAAGAGCGCAAGCAGGTTGGCGATGTGCTGACCTTTCGCGTCACGCGCGGCCTCGGTGACCTCGAATCCTTTCGCGCGATACACGCGGCCCTTGTCCGTGAAGAACAAGAGCCAGTGGTGTGTGGTGGTGACCAGGAAGTGTTGTACGACGTCGTCGGCACGCAGTTTGGCACCCTTGATTCCCTTGCCGCCGCGGTTTTGAGAGCGGTAGTTGTCACTTCGAGTGCGCTTGACGTAACCATCGCGCGTTACCGTGACGACAATTTCTTCTTCCGGGATGAGGTCTTCGTTACGCAGATCACCCTCGCTTGGAACAATCGCCGTGCGCCGGTCGTCGCCGTATTTCTCAACGATTTGGGTCAGTTCAGAGCTGATGATTCCGCGCTGTACCTCGTCGTCAGCGAGAATTCGCGTGAACTCTGCTATCTGCAATTCAATTTCCGCAGCCTGATCCATGATCTTCTGGCGCTCGAGCGCGGCGAGTCGGCGAAGTTGCAGGTTGAGGATAGCCATCGCCTGGATTTCGTCCAGAGCAAGAAGTTTAATCAGCCCTTCTTTTGCTTCATCCACTGTGGGCGATTTACGGATCAGCGCGATGACCGCATCGAGAGCGTCGAGGGCCTTCAAGTAACCGCGCAAAATGTGCGCGTCGGCCTCGGCCTTATCGAGACGGAACTGGGTGCGTCGCACAATGACACTTACTTGGTGTTCGACCCAATACGTGATGAATTGGTCGATGGGGAGGGTTCGAGGAACTCCGTCCACAATCGCGAGCATGTTCGCGCCGAAGTTGTCTTGCAATTGGGTCTGCCGGTAAAGGTTGTTGAGCACGACCTTGGCCACGGCATCGCGCTTGAGGACGATAACGAGTCGTTGACCGGTGCGACCGCTCGATTCGTCGCGAATATCCGCGATGCCCTGGAGTTTGTTTTCCTTGACGAGGTCGGCGATCTTCATCGCGAGATTGTCGGGGTTGACCTGGTAAGGAAGTTCGGTGATTACCAGACAGGTGCGACCGTGGATTTCTTCGGTTTCGACGACTGCGCGCATGGTAATCGATCCGTGCCCGGTTCGGTAAGCTTCGTCGATTCCCGTCGTCCCAACAATCAACGCACCGGTCGGAAAGTCCGGTCCCTTAACCCGTTGAAGAATCGCGTCGAGCAGTTCGTCGCGTGATGCGGTGGGATTGGCGAGGTGCCATAGCGCAGCCTCACTGACTTCGCGAAGGTTGTGCGGCGGAATGTTCGTCGCCATACCCACTGCGATACCGACCGATCCATTGACCAGCAGGTTGGGGAAACGGCTCGGTAGAACCGAAGGTTCTTTGGTCTGCCCATCGTAGTTGTCCTGAAAATCAACAGTGTTCTCGTCGATATCACGAACCATTTCCATCGCGAGCTGCGCCATTCGAGTTTCGGTGTATCGAGGTGCGGCCGCACCATCGTTTCCGGGAGAGCCAAAGTTACCTTGCCCCGATGCGAGTGGATATCGGAGGCTCCACGGTTGAACAAGCCGAACCAACGCATCATAAATTGCCGTGTCTCCGTGGGGGTGGAATTGGCCCATGACATCCCCAACAACACGGGAACACTTCGAAAACGACTTGTCCGGTCGGTAGCCACCGTCGTACATCGCATAGATCACTCGTCGGTGGACCGGTTTGAGGCCGTCGCGGACGTCAGGCAACGCTCGTCCGACGATAACGCTCATCGCATAATCAAGATACGAACGCTGCATCTCCATCTGGAGATCGACTGGTTCAATCCGTTCTTTTGGCTCGTCGGTCATGTCGCGGTGTCCTTATCAGTCGATCCCTAGATGTCGAGGAATCGAACATCCTTGGCGTTTTGCTGGATAAATGTGCGTCGCGCACCGACGTCTTCGCCCATGAGCGTCGAGAAGACGGTGTCAGCGATAGCGGCGTCACTCAAGGTGACCCGCAACAGCGTTCGCGAATCCGGATTCATCGTCGTGTCCCACAGTTCTTGGTGGTTCATTTCTCCAAGACCCTTGTAACGCTGGATTCCGTTTTCTTTAGGCAGTTTTTGTCCGGCGGTTGTTCCGGATTCAATGCGTGCGTCACGTTCACGATCGGAATACACGTATTCATGCGCATGATTGCTCCACTTCAGTCGATACAGCGGTGGCTGTGCGAGGTACACAAATCCTGCGTCAATCAAGGGGCGCATGTACCGGAACAGAACGGTGAGCAAGAGGGTGGTGATGTGTTGACCATCAACGTCGGCATCGGCCATCAGCACAATTTTGTGGTACCGGACTTTTTCCAATGAAAACTCTGTATCGATACCGGCACCGAAAGCCGTGATCATGCCCTGGATTTCCGCGTTACCGAGGGCGCGATCAAGACGCGTTTTTTCGACATTGAGGATTTTTCCGCGAAGCGGCAAAATTGCTTGCGTCTCTGGGTTACGGCCCTGAACAGCTGATCCCCCCGCGCTGTCGCCCTCGACAATGAAGATCTCAGAAAGCGATGGATCTTTGGACTGGCAGTCCTTCAGTTTGCCCGGCATTCCACCGGATTCGAGTAGGCCCTTACGGCGGGTTTGTTCCCGCGCCTTTCGAGCTGCAATGCGAGCGGCAGAGGCCTGAATTGCCTTTCGAATGATTTCCTTCGCCTCGGCTGGGTGGCTATCGAACCAATCGCCTAGTTTGTCACCGACGGCTTTCTGGACAAACGACTTGGCCTCGGTGTTGCCCAGCTTGGTCTTCGTCTGGCCTTCGAACTGCGGTTCGGCGAGTTTGACCGAGATGACCGCTGTCAATCCTTCGCGCACATCTTCGCCCGACAGGTTCTCGTCCTTTTCCTTGAGAATTCCCTTGTCCCGCGCGTACTTATTGATCAGTGTCGTCAATGCGGCACGGAAGCCCTCTTCGTGAGTTCCACCCTCGTGGGTGTTAATCGTGTTGGCATAGGTATGGATGCTCTCGGAGTACGCATTGGTCCATTGCATCGCAAGTTCCAGCGAAATTGTCCGGGCCTTGTCTTCGGACTCCAGTCCGATAATCTCTGGGTGAATGACCTCGATTTTTTTCGCGGAGTTGAGATACTCCACGTAGTCCATGAGACCGCGCTCATAACAAAATGAGTCGTGTCGGTCCGAGGCACGTTCGTCGGTCAAGTCGATTCGAAGACCCTTGTTGAGAAACGCCATCTGTTGGAATCGGGTTCGAAGAGTCTCGTAATCGAAGTCGGTCGTTTCGAAAATTTCGGCGTTAGGCCAAAAAGTGATTGTTGTGCCCGTCGAGTCGGTTGCTTCACCTTTTTTGAGGGGCTTGACCGGTACTCCGTCGTGGAACGTTTGGGTATATACATTTCCCTGCCGGCTAACAGCAACGTCGAGGCGGCTTGAGAGGGCGTTCACCACCGACGAGCCGACGCCGTGAAGTCCGCCCGAGACGGCGTATCCGCCGCCGCCAAATTTTCCGCCGGCGTGAAGGATTGTGAGAACCACCTCGACCGTCGATTTTCCTTCGGTCGGGTGCATATCAACCGGAATGCCACGCCCGTTATCGATACAGCGAATGGCACCATCTGGAAGAATCGTGATCTGGATAAGGGAACAATGACCGGCTAGAGCTTCATCGACGGAATTATCGACAATTTCGTAGACAAGGTGGTGCAGACCGCGTTCCCCTGTCGACCCGATGTACATTCCAGGACGCTTGCGCACGGCTTCGAGGCCCTCGAGAACTTGGATATTCTCGGCCCCGTAATCATTGAGGTTTGCCTTCGGTTTCGGCTCGGCCATTAGAACTCCTCTGTGGCACCCCGTGAGGCCCATCCTGTGGGTTCTAGTCTACCGCGAAAGGCGCCCGCAAAACAGGAAATTCGCGCCTGTGCGCGCCTCTTTCGCGCGCATTGCCAAATCATGTGGCTTATCCGTAAGTGTCTCGCGGACCGCGCCATTTCACGCTACGAGGACCCCTAATTTTGTTGGGGACACCGGGTCCAACGACAGAGATTTTCTCAATACCCGAATCTGGGAATCTGGCAAGTATTTCTGCGAGAATCTCATGGCGCATTAACCGAAGGTTTGTCGCCCAGGCCGAGGAGTCACATCGGACGGTGACGAGGTCCTCGTCGATCTCGGGAACAGTGTGAGCCGCGACATCGACTCCGACGATAGCTTCCCATTGGTCGATCACGGATTCGCGCGACAAGAATGGAGCCCAACCACGTTCGGTAATTGTTCGAGACACAATCGACCCGATTGACCTCGGATCCCGTCCCTTCTCGAACGGGAGTGAGCCCTTTTGCTCGGTAACGACGGAGTTGTGGCGGCGTTTGCGTCCAGAGAAAACTTCGACCAAGTGTCCAAAAAAGCGGATGGCCTCGTTTGGGTTGGCCGGTGATTCAGGCATCAATCCTCCCGCCAAGAACGGTGTGTTGTCGGCCGACAAGGCACGCAGGGATTGTTGCGACATCGGCGGCGGTGATAATGACATGCTCTATTCCTGAAAGGTGTTCACCGAGCCTGTCCCGGCGGCCCGCGTCAAGTTCGGAGAAAACATCGTCGAGCACCACGACCGGGTCGCCGGCAATCGACCCGCGGCGAACGATATCCACCTGGGCCAAGCGTAACGACAACGCGCACGACCACGCTTCCCCCTGGCTGGAGTGGGTTCGGGCGGGCAGGTCATTAAGGACGATCAACATGTCGTCGCGATGCGGTCCGAA
>JBEGPO010000140.1:0-4530 GCA_041181465.1 Actinomycetota bacterium
CAGCGACTTCGCCGCGAACGCGACGGCCGTGTTCAGGTCACCGATGTACGACGCAATCGCGTCACGCTCTGCGGCGATCTCGGCGAGGCGTTGGGTGGCGTTGTCCAATTCGAGTTTGGCGTCGTTACGGGCAGCGTTGACGATCTGACGGGCCTTGGCGGTTGCCGCATCGATGGTCGACCGAGCCGCCTCTTTAGACTCAACAATGGCCATTTCTCGAATCTTCCGAACCTCAGGTTCGAGACGATTATGCTCTCTCTTCAGCGCTGTCAAGTCGTTCTGCAGTTTCGTGAATTCCTTGTTGGCCACGTCCAAATATGCCTCATTCTGAGCAATGATGTCACGGTGTTCCTCGAGCAGTTGTTGTTCCAGTTCGTGGCGGCGAGCCGAAACTTCGACGATGAGGTCCAGTTTTTGACGATCCGCTTCACCGATGAGTCGGGCAATTTCCGCGCGTGCATCCTGTGCCTCTTTGTCCATGACAAGACGCTGTTCTGCAATCTCGCGGTTCAGAAGGGCCTGTTTTTCGGACATCTCGCGCTTGAGGGTCGCACGCGCCGAAGCGGCTTCCGTCGCTGCATTTCCCCGCACACGGTTCGTGTCGCGGATTGCTTCGGCTTGGAGTGTTTCCACGTCTTTCTGGGCAATCGCGGTGATGTTTTCCGCGTCAATTCGGGCGGCACTCGTTTCGTACCGGGACTTTTCTTCCGCCGCCGCAATCAACGATTCGGCGCGCGAAGTGGCGTCGCTGATGATCTGGTCTGCCTCAATTCGAGCGTCCGCAATCACCCGTTGCGCCTGAATATCGGCCTGAGAAATGAGAACGGTGGCTTGTTCCTCCGAGGTACGCAACACCATTTCGAGTTTTGTTCCGAGCCCCGAATAGGTCGGCAAATCGCCCTCGCCCAGACCCTTTTTTCCGCCAAGGCGCGCTAGTTCGGTTGCTAGCTCGTTGCGTTCGGTCGTCGCCGCAATGATTCCACGGCGCAGGTTTGCAATGGCCTTGTCGACCTCATCGCGGGCGTAGCCGCGCATGACGACAGGAAACTGTCCATCAGTAGCCAATGTGACCTCCTCGGTATGCCTTGTCAGTTTACCCACGTGCACTCGTCGCGGCTAATCCGCGTTGGGGAAATCCTCAGGGTCAGTCGGCTAAACTGACATTTTCAGTCGAAGGGAGCGTTGTGAGATTTATCGTCTCCGTCATTCTCTTCGGCGTAGCCGCCGTCATGGTCGGGGTCGGGATCCTCATTCACGCGGTCTTCTCCCCACCTGCCACCATTAGCCAATCGATCACGATTGCCGATCCGGCTCCCATCACGGTCATCGATTCGACGTCGTTAAACCAGATTTCGTCGACACAGACGATTTCAGTCATTGGAGGTGCCGAGGGAACGATTTACGTCGAGAGCCCGGACGCCGCCCCTATCGCCCAACAAAAGTCGAGTGACCGAATCGTCATGGCGTGGGGGAGGCAAGGTGACGTCCTCGCCTATATCGGAAACGTGCCCTATCAGTCGGTCGTAGCGAACGGGATTGAGGGCGAATTGACTCTCAAGAACGTCGACGGCCCCGAAATTGCAACCCCCGATCCGATGGGTTCTGACCTGTGGGTCGAGCAGTTTGAGGGTGAAAAAACGTTGTCTAACGATGTCACAACACCTAACCGCAATCTCATCGTGATTGCAACGGACGGCGCACTTCCCGCCCCGAAAGCGATTACCATCATCTGGCATATGGACGTTGACCGCTCCGTGCCCACCACCCTGTTCTATGGCGGCCTCGGTGTCGCCCTGGTCGGCGGGATCTTCTATTTTCTCGGTTGGTTGGCGGATCGACGAAAGCACCGACACCGACAGGGCAGGATGCCGAGAGCTCCGCGACCACCGAAGTGGCGACCCGGCAGGCAGCGCCTCGAGCCACCGCTTCGGCGTGGGCGTGGGCGTCGCGCGCTGCCACTTGTCGCCTGGGTACTTGCCGTTCCCGTAATGCTCTCTGGTTGTTCCGTGATTCCGAACTTTGTTGTCGAACCCTTGCCGATCGTCAAGGCGTCACCGCGAGGTGTCGCTGTAACCGCAGCGCAATTCGATCGCATCCTCGGAGAAGTTGTCGCAACTCTGACGGCGGCAGACGTTCAGCTTGCGGAAAACATTGCGGCAACCCGCCTTGACGGAGCAGCACTTCGGTTCCGCGCAGCCCAATACAAGGTTCGTGCAGACGACAAAGAACTGACTGAGATATTCGCGATTCCGGCCGGCAAGGTTCGTCTGCTCCTTCCTCAGAGAACAATCTCGTGGCCTCGTTCGGTATTTGCTGTCGTCGATGACGCGAATGATTTGGACGCTCCGTCAGTTGCCGTCGTGATGACCCAGAACTCCCCGCGTGAGAACTACAAAGTGAATTACACCATCGCGCTTGAGCCTGGAGCGAAAATCCCGTCCGTTTCGTCACCCGAATCGGGTGCTGCCGTCTTGTATGGCGAAACGGAGTTGCTCAGCGTAACTCCCGCCCAAGTCGTCGAACACTACGGTGACGTGCTGATTTTGGGCGACAAGAGCGCCTTCGCCGACGATTTCGTCAGTGACTCACTCCAGATGCAGATTGGCGCTACCGCGAAATCGAAACGGGTTGAGGACCTCGGGGAAACAGCAAAATTTGTGTGGAAGGACTCCATCACCACCGATGTGCCTCTTGTGTTCGCCACTGCCGAGTCGGGCGCGCTGATGATGGTCACGCTTCAAGAAAAAGAAATCGTCAAGCCGACAGTGCCGGGCGCTGCCATCACGGCGACAGGCGCGGTCAAGGCTCTCGCCGACGTCTCGACTTCGATGACGGGTATCGAAGCGGTTTATCAGTATCAGTTGTTGCTGTATGTGCCGTCACTCGGATCGACAGAGAAGATTCGTTTGCTCGGATATTCCTATGCGTTGACGTCTGCGCGTAAGCTCCCCTAGCAACCCAGGTTTATCGAAAGGAGTGGTCCGCGATGGCGTATTTCGACTATGCGGCCACCTCGCCCATGCACGATGCCGTCATCGACGCGTGGACGCGCGCAGTTCATTTGCGCGGAAACGCGTCCGCGACTCACCGCGACGGGCAAAAGTCGCGGTTGATGTGGGAGGAGGGTCGCGACAAGATCGCCGCGTCCATCGGGGCGCTTCCGTTCGATGTCACCGTCACGGGGAGCGGCACCGAAGCAATCAACCTCGCCATCAAAGGACTGTTCTGGGGTCGTAACGGAACTCCGGCGTCTCGTGCGATCGGAGCGCCGCTGCCGTGCCCGCGCATCCTGACCACGGAGGCAGAACATCATGCGGCACTCGACGCTATCCACTGGCTGGTCGAGGCGGAAGGCGCCATTGTTGACTTTGTTCGTGTGGATGAGACCGGAACCATCGACCTCGTCGACCTTGAAGCGAAATTGGGCGACGACGTCGCCCTCGTCACCACACTCTGGACCAACAACGAGGTGGGGACGATTCAACCGGTCCCCGAGATTGTTGCGCTCGCAGAGGCGGCCAAAGTCCCCGTGCACCTCGACGCGGTCGCGACCCTCGGTTACACGCCCATCGATTTCGCGCGAAGCGGGCTCGCCGCCCTCAGTGTTTCGGCCCACAAAATCGGTGGCCCCGTCGGTGTGGGGGCGCTCGCGATGTCGCGGTCGTGGCCTATTGTCCCGCTCATTCACGGCGGCTCGCAACAGCGACTGCGCAGCGGATCCCTCGACGCGGCCGGAGTTTTCGCCGCCGGGGTCGCCGCGGAACGTGCAACGGCGGACGTCGCTGCCAACGCGGCTCGATTGTCCGCCCTGCGCGATCGCCTCGTGACCGGAATCCGGGCAACAATCCCCACTGCGGTTGTGCGCGGACACCACACCAACCGAACCCCGGGGAACGCGCACGTCACCGTCCCGGGGCTCGATTCCGTGTCGGCGTTGTTCCTGTTGGACGAAGCCGGGCACGCGGCGAGCGCGGGAAGCGCCTGCCAGGCCGGGGTGCAGTCACCATCACACGTGCTGCGCGCCATGGGTGTCGCCGACTCGGAGGGTCCGTTGCGGTTCACGCTCGGGCTCGAGAACTCGGAAGCCGAGATCGATGCGCTGCTCGAGGTCCTGCCGAACATTGTCACCCGCGCCACCCACTAGGTCGCCCGCGACTCACTAGCCCTCCCACCCACATCCCCACCTCGATTCCCACTCTCTTGACCCTCGCCTCGCCACATCCCCAACTGTTTCTGCAGACAATTTGCCCTCGCCCACGTGTTTCTGCAGACAATTTGCGAAAAATTGGCGCTAGCTCGATTTTTTAGTCATTTGTCTGCAAAATCAAACGTTTGTGGAAACCAAAGTGGGCACGCGCCGAGGCCTCTGCCTGAAACCGGTGACTGGTTGCTAGGAACGACGATTCGAGCCGATTCGGTTTCCACAAACGTAAATGGTCGGGGACAGTGCGTTCGGGTCGGGGACAGGGTGTTCGGGTCAGGCGGGGGATCCAGCCGCGGGCGGGAACCTAAACTAGGCGTATGAAGATT
>JBEGPO010000141.1:0-8879 GCA_041181465.1 Actinomycetota bacterium
CGACAATCGTGGCAATCGGAATGAGTGTATTGCGGAACGCGTGACGCATAATGACCGTGGTCTCGGGAAGTCCTTTCGCCCGCGCTGTGCGCACGTAATCCTGGTTGAGGACTTCGAGCAACGTTGCGCGGGTGTACCGCGTGTATCCGGCAACCGAAATAATCATGAGCGCGGCCGTGGGAAGAATGAGGTGCGTCGACGAGTCGAGCATGCGCATCCACGTGTCTTCGCTGTTCGCAAGCACCGGAGTGTTGGCACCGATCGTTGAAATCACGCCAGAACGCAACGGAATGATCTGAACGTACTCTCCCCAGCGCATGAACATCTGGTCCAGCACGAGTGGCGCGGTGGACAGAGCGCCCGTAATCGCCGCGACACGCATCGCCTCTGGGCGGTCATCTCCGCCGAGGAAGAAGCCGGCAGCCACCCCGAGACCCGCGAGGAGCACTGCGACGAGCACGATAGCGAAGGGGTTGTTGAAATAGAACCAGACGAACTGAAGCGGGTACCACATCGCGACGACCGCAAGAACCGTCGCTCCGACCGAGTATTGCAGGGTTCGTTTCGTCAGATTTGACGTCATGAACAACAGCAGGGCACCAAGGCCGATCCCGAGAAACGCGACGCCGACGATGCCAATCGACGGGTTTTTCAGCCACTGCGTGATGTCGAGAAGAATCAGAATCCCCGCCGTGAGAGCGAAAGAGATCCCCGCCGTCCGAAGTCGTAACCGCAAGTGCCCGCCGACGACCGCTTGGACCACCAGAGCGAGAACGAAACCAATCGCGAGCGCAATCCCCCAGGGGATCGACGGGTCCCCCAGGAATTCATTGAACCGAATCGCACCGAATTCCTTGAGGAGAACCGCGACCCAGAAGATCGGGAGCGAATAAAAGATGAAGGCGGCGAAGGTCACGGTGTAGTCGTAGCCGCTGTACTGGCGAAGTGCGGTGGTCATGCCGATCGCGACACCGAACAGAATCGACAGGACCGTCGCGAGAATCACGAGAGACAGCGTCGATTGCATTGCGTTACCCAACGCGCTGGCGACCGGTTCGTCACCGCGAATCACCGAGACACCCAGATTGCACTGACCGATGACACAACTCGCCGCCCCGCCGAGCCACTTGAAATACCGGAAGAACGGGGGGGTGTCCAGGTCAAGTTTCTCGGTGAGCGTCGCTCGCTTCGCAACCGACGCTGGATCGTTTTGCGTTCGGAGTGCTTCGAGCGGGTCTCCCGAATTCGCGGTGAGCATGTAGACAACAAAGGACGCGACGAGCAACACCGCGAGCGTCGCCGCGAGGCGACGAGTGATAAAACTGAGCATGCTCTTCCTGCCTACAACCGCATCGTTGACCGCTGACACTACTGTGCCAATACTAGCCACCTACACCGCACCCGCGTTCACCGACGCAATGAAACGGCGAAGGGCCGGGCGTTTTCACGCCCGACCCCAGCCTTGATGCGGTGAATCAGTTACTGCGCTGCAGCAGCCGGTGCCCACTCCCAGAAGTTCCAGAAGTAGTTCGGCGACAGCGGGTTGTTAACAACGCCGGCCAATCCGTTGTCCCACCAGGTCAAACCGGGGAACTGGAAGATCGGCAGCGACGCAGCGTCGCCCCACAGAGCGGCCTCGACGGCCGTCTGCAGTTCGGCCTGCTTGGCAGGGTCGAGTTCCGTCTCGAGCGCCGACAGGTTTTCGTCAACCGACGTGTTCGAGTAGTCCTGGAAGTTCGACGGCTTGCCGGTTCCGTACTGCTGGTCGTTACCGGTGATCGCGAGGCTGGTCGAGCTCCATGCGAAGATGACCGCGTCGTGAGGGTTGATCTCGTAGACAGACGGGTCGGTGAACTCCCAGTTCGGCTCCGACGTGTCAATCACGTTGAATCCGGCCTTGAGGGCGTTCGCCTGGATGAGTTCGAGTTCCTGCTGGCGACGTACGTTGCCCGTGGGGTACCAGAACTTGACATCGATCGGCGTCGTGATTCCGGCGTCGGCAAGAATGCCCGTCGCCTTGTCTACGCGCTCGGCGTCCGTTCCCGAGTAGAAGTCCGAACCGTTGGCGGCAACGATGCCCGCGTAGTTGGGCGATCCGGGGATCGTCAACAGCGAGTTGCGAAGCTCAGCGTTGGGGTTCAGCGGCTTGATGATGGTTTCGAGGATCTGGTCACGCGGGATCGTCAGCAAGAATGCCTGGCGAACTGCGAGAGCCGTAGCAGCGTCTCCGTCATACGTCGCGGGGTCGAACGGTCCACCGTTGTTGAAGGTGAGGTCGACGTGCTCGTAAGCAGCTTCGTCACCACCGGCGAAGGATCCGTTCTGGAGTCCCTCGACGAGTGCGAGCAGGTCAGCCGTGGGCTGTCCCGACGCTGCCTGAACGTCACCGTTGTCAACAGCCTGAACTGCTGCGGTGGGGTCTGCGATCTCACGAATCGTGATGCGCTCGTACTTGGGCGAAGGGCCCCAGGTGTAGAGCGGGTTCGCCACGAGAGTCACGAACGAGTCGGCAACAACTTCTTCGACTCGGTAAGGACCGTTCGAGAGGAACAAGTTCTTAGCCGCTCCAGTGGTCGGGTCAGTGTCCGCCGCGGTTGCGTCGGTCATCTGGTAACCCGTGTTCCACGCTTCTGCAACGGGCGCGAGCCATGCTTCGTCACCGGTCATGACGGCTTCGATAAACTTGGCCTTTGCTTCTGCAGCGTCAGTGATTTCGGGGTACGCCATCATGACGGTACCGTGCGCCGAGACGCCGACACCGAAGTTGATCTCCCAGTCCACGTAGGCCTTGTCGTAGACGAACTCGAGAGATTTTCCATCGACTGTAGGAATGGTCGACGCGAGGTCATCGCGAGGCGCAGCGTGAAGGAACAGGTAGGAGTCATCGGCGTTCTTGAAGAAACCGAAGCCAGCAACCCACGAGAGGAGCATGTCAGCACCGTCAACAGCGACACCATCTGACCACTTCACAGCGTCGTTGATCGTGTACTTAACCGTGAGCGGCTCATCGCTGGTCTTTTCATACGAACCGAACTCTTCCTGCAATTGAAGTTCTGGTGTCGCGTTGTAGTAGTTGAATCCGGAGTTCGCGATGTACAACGGGATCGAGTTCGCGACGTTGTTGCCGCTGGCCGATGCCGAGTTGAACTCCGATGCAATGTCATTCCAGGCGACCGAAATGGACGTCCCTTCGATGACCTCGGACTGGTACGGAAGCGCACAACCGGAAAGAACGAGGACGCTCGTTCCGACGGCGGCTACCGAAGCGAGAATTCGCTTGGTTTTCACTGATTTCCTCCTAGGTGGGCACGTTGGTTGAAGACCGCGCGGTGCGCGTTCCATACCCGTGTTCTGTTCAGACTATTACTTTTTTGACCAAAAATGTCAAGCGCTATGAGCGGTTAGATTAGTGAGCGTCTTATTTCTGATTCGCATGACGATGGAAGGAACTGCCAATGACCCGCACGAAGTGGGAAATCCTCGTCGTTTTGCTGCTGAGTTACGGCATGTCGGCCCTCTATTCCGTCGTTGGAATCGCGAATCGCCTCACTCAACCAACACCGCTGTCACAGCAAACCGCGACACTGAACCGGCCGCTTGCGACTCAAGAACTGTTTGACCTCATCTATCAGGTGCTCGGCGTCGTCGCGGGTCTCGCTCCCGTTGCACTCGTGGTGTGGCTCGTGTGGCGAGATACTCCGCCGCGCCTCGGTGCTCTCGGCATCGGGTGGTCGGATGGTTTTTCGTGGCGGAAAATGCGGCACGAGATTGCCGTCGGTTTTGGCCTCGCCGCACTGATCGGCATCCCGGGAATCGGCGTCTACCTTGCCGCGCGTGCCCTCAACCTGGGCGTGACGGTCGTTCCCACCGCTCTCGACGCACACTGGTGGACCGTTCCCGTTCTCATCTTCTGGGCTCTTCGCGCCGGAATCGGCGAAGAGGTCATCGTGGTCGGATACCTTTTTGATCGGCTCAAGTCGCTCGGGTGGACACCGTGGGTCATCATCACCGCAGCCGCCATTCTTCGCGGCACGTACCACTTGTATCAAGGGTTCGGTGGGTTCGTTGGAAACATCGCAATGGGGCTGATATTTGGTGCGATTTATGCGTGGAAGCGAAGGCTCGCCCCGCTGGTCATCGCGCACGTGATCATCGACACCGCTGCGTTCGTCGGTTACCCGCTCGCGATTGGTCTGTTTCCGGGCCTTTTCGCCTAAGAAACCGACGGTGTTGTCTTACTCGGCAAACGCCGATGGGTCTGGGCAGGCACACGCAAGGTTCCGGTCACCATAGGCACCGTCGACACGACGGACCGGCGGCCAGTACTTGAGCTGGTCTACTCGCGAGAACAGACCTGAGACCGTGTCAGAGATGACGCCACGGAACGGATAGGCGGCGACCTCACGGGAATAGGGGTGTGCCCATTCGCCGGAAATCAGGCTGTCGGCGGTGTGCGGAGCGTTGACCAGCGGGTTGTCGTCCGCAGGCCATTCACCTGCGCCGACCGCGTCGGCTTCGCGCTTGATACCGATCATCGCCTCGATGAATCGATCGATTTCGGCGAGGTCTTCACTCTCGGTCGGTTCGACCATGAACGTTCCCGGGACGGGGAACGACATCGTCGGTGCGTGAAAACCGTAGTCAACCAATCGCTTTGCAACGTCGTCGACCGTAACCCCTGTTTCCGCGGTGAGCGGGCGGAGGTCGAGAACACACTCGTGAGCAACGAGACCGTTTTCACCCGCGTACAGCACGGGATAGTGCTCGCGAAGTCGCGCGGCGACATAGTTCGCCGACAACACCGCGGCGGCGGTCGCCTGGCGGAGTCCGTCAGAACCCATCATTCGAACATAGGCCCACGAGATAGGCAGGATGCTGGGGCTTCCAAAGGGTGTAGCCGCAACCGGACCACCGGCGTGGACGAACGGTCCGTTGCCGCCCGTCGCCGAATCGAACGCAGGGTGGGCCGTCGCCTGAGCCATCGGGTGACCCGGTAGGAACGGCGCGAGGTGAGCCTTCGCAGCGACGGGACCGACACCGGGCCCGCCTCCACCGTGTGGGATAGCGAACGTTTTGTGCAGGTTGAGGTGCGAGACGTCGCCGCCGATATCGCCGTATCGGGCGAATCCGAGAAGCGCGTTGAGGTTTGCGCCGTCAATGTAGACCTGACCGCCGGCGTCGTGAACGGCTCCCGTGATCTCGCGGATTCCATGCTCGTACACACCGTGCGTCGACGGGTAGGTGACCATGAGCGCCGCCAGATTGTCGCCGTATTCGGCGATTTTGGCGCGAAGGTCGTCGATGTCGACGTCACCGTTGTCACGGCACGCCACGACCACGACCTTCATCCCCGCTAGGACTGCCGAGGCCGCGTTGGTGCCGTGGGCGCTCGACGGAATGAGGCAGGTGTCACGGTGAACGTCGCCGCGGGACAGGTGGTACCCACGAATCGCGAGCAAACCTGCGAGTTCGCCCTGGCTTCCCGCGTTCGGCTGGAGGCTGACGGTGTCATAGCCCGTGAGTTCGGTGAGCCACTCTTCCAGCTGCGAGATGAGCAGGAGATACCCCCCGACGTCCGCGGCTGGCGCGAAGGGGTGGACCCCGCCAAACTCGCGCCACGTGACGGCTTCCATTTCGGTTGCCGAATTGAGCTTCATCGTGCACGACCCGAGCGGAATCATTCCGCGGTCGAGCGCAAAGTCCTTGTCCGCGAGGCGCTTGAGGAAACGCATCATCGATGTTTCGCTGTGATACGTGTTGAACACCGGGTGAGTGAGGATGTCGTCCGAACGACGGAGTGCGCTCGGGACGGCCGTATCTGAAACCACGGCAACCGTGGTCGATGCCGCTTCGGGTGCGAGCCCAAAAATCGGGTCGATCAGGACGTCATCGCCGCCAGCCAGAATGCCCGTTGCGAAGCCCGTGGACAGTTCATCAAAACTGATCTGAATCGTGTCAGCGTCCGCGACGTGAAACAACAAGCCCGCGGCGTGGGCGGTGGCTGCGAGTGCCTTCGCCTTGCCAGGGACCCGAATCTGAACGGTGTCAAAGAAATCGGTGTGGACCACGTCGTGACCAGCGGCCTGTGCGCGGCGAGCGAAACGGTTCGCTTTTTCCGAGACATTGATCGCGATTTGACGGAGTCCGGCCGGGCCGTGGTAGACGGCGTACATCGCGGCGAGGACAGCGAGGAGGACTTGTGCCGTGCAAATATTTGAAGTCGCCTTGTCGCGACGAATGTGTTGTTCACGGGCTTGGAGAGTCAAGCGATAGGCGGGTCGACCGTCAGCGTCACGCGAGACGCCGATCAAGCGTCCGGGCATTTGCCGTTCGAGTCCCGCGGCCACGGCGAAAAATGCCGAGTGCGGTCCCCCGAAGCCAAGCGGAACGCCAAAGCGCTGCGACGAACCAACAACGATTTCGGCGCCCTGCGAACCGGGCGAGGTGAGAAGGTTCAGCGCGAGCAGGTCGCTCGCAACGACAGACACACCTCCGACACCCTTGACTGCCGCGATGTCCGCCGAAATGTCGCGAACGCGACCAGACGACCCGGGGTATTGAATAAGTGCGCCGAAGGCACCGTCGGCAACCGCTGAAGCGGCTTCTCCGTTGGCGAAGTCAACAAACTTGAGGACGACGCCGATTGGTGCGGCACGGGTTTCCAGTACAGCTCGGGTTTGAGGGAACACATCGGCGTCCACAAGGAAAACATTCGATTCGCTGCCCGAGACGCGGCGTGCCATGAGCATGGCCTCTGCCGAAGCGGACGCTTCGTCCAGCATGCCCGCATTCGCGGTACCCATCCCGGTCAAATCGCAGACCATTGTCTGGAACGTGATGAGCGCCTCGAGACGGCCCTGCGCAATTTCGGGCTGGTAGGGCGTGTACGCCGTGTACCACGATGGGTTTTCAAAGATGTTTCGCTTGATGACACTCGGCATGACGGTGTCGTAATACCCGAGCCCAATCATGTTGCGACCCACGGTGTTCTCGTTGGCGATCGCGCGAAGTTCGGCGATGGTCTCGCGTTCACTGGCGGCCTCGGGGATGCGCGACAGGAATGTTTCTTGGCGGATTGCGGGCGGGACAGCGGCGTCCATAAGTTCGTCCAGCGACGAATATCCCAACGAGCCGAGCATGACGCTCTGCGCGTCTCCGGTGACGCCGATGTGTCGGTTACGGAAATCACTCATGGCTTACTCCGCAATCAGGGCAGCGTAGGCGTCGGCCGAAATGAGATCGCCAAGACTCGACACACGGACCGAAAACAGCCAACCGGTGCCGTAGGGGTCAGAGTTGACGAGTTCGGGTGAGTCGACGACGGACTGGTTTGCTTCGACGATGTCGCCCGAGACGGGTGCGAACAGTTCTCCGACGGACTTGGTCGATTCTGCCTCGCCGACGACGCTGCCGGCGGTGATTGCCCTACCCACCTTGGGGAGGTCGACGTAGACGATGTCGCCGAGAGCGTCGGCGGCGTACTGGGTGATTCCGACGACAGCGAGGTCGCCGTCAATTCGAACCCATTCATGTTCACTGGTGTATTGAAGTTCGGCGGGGATGCTCATGCGCGTGCCTTTCGAGAGTAGAAGGGAAGTGAAACAACGGTTGCAGGAATTGCGGTTCCGCGAACATCGATGTCGACGACCGCGCCAAGTTCGACAAAGTCGGGTTCAACGAGCGCGAAAGCGATGGGGTAACCCAGGGTCGGTGACAGTGCGCCGCTCGTCACGGTCCCGATCGTGCGGCCATTCGACTGAACGGCGTAGTCGGCGCGGCCAGCTCGTTTTCCGTCCGACTGAAGACCAACGAGGACCACAGCGCCCGCTGATACCCCGGCCATGACGCCGTCCCGTCCGACGAAGTTATCCTTGGTCTGATCGACTGCGCGGGCGGCGTTGACTTGAACCGGCTTGAGAGAAGTGTTGAGTTCGTGCCCGTACAACGGCATTCCCGCTTCAAGGCGAAGGGTGTCTCGACACGCGAGCCCGCACGCTTGAAGCCCCCGGGTCTCACCGGCGACCGTTGCGGCCCGCCACAATTCGGCGGCATCCGTAGCGGGGATGTAGATCTCGAAACCGTCTTCACCCGTGTAGCCGGTCCGGCCAATCAACACCGCGGTACCGCGGAACGTCGCCGAAAGGCAACGGTAATAGCCAAGTTCCGCTAGGCCGTCCACCTCGAGCCCGTCGATGTTGTCAAGGATGTCACACGAGTTCGGACCCTGAATCGCGACGAGCGCGACAGTGTCGGAATCGTCCCGGACCACACAGTCAAAACCGCGTGCTCGTTCGCGAATCGCCTCAACGGCGACAAAACGATTTCCCGCATTGGCTACGACCAAGAATTCTTCATCGCCCGTGC
The DNA here is from genome assembly GCA_041181465.1 of Actinomycetota bacterium. GTDB lineage: Bacteria > Actinomycetota > Actinomycetes > Actinomycetales > Microbacteriaceae > MWH-TA3. The sequence continues at coordinate 8,365 of JBEGPO010000141.1, forward strand.
GATACACGACGAGGTCGTCAAGGATGCACCCCTCATCGTTCAGGAGAAGCGAGTACTTTGCCCGGCCGAGGGGGATGTTCGAGAGCGTTCCCGAGAGGGCGAAATCGAGCGCAGCCCCAGCGCCCGGCCCGACCATATAAATCTCGGCCATGTGCGAGAGGTCGAAGATTCCGGCTGCAGTTCGAACCGCGTGATGCTCAGCGAGATCTGACGAATAACGGACGGGCATGTCCCAACCGGCGAAATCGGTGAACGCCGCTCCTAGTGCTCGATGAATTGCATCGAGTGGAGAGAGTTTGAGGGATTCAGTCACCAAGACTCCGAAAGTCGACACGCAGCCGGCGATCGGCGACGGGACTCCCCCTCTGTTTCTGTGCCTGAGAGTTTCGCGCGAGTTGCACACTTTCCCCTACGGCGGAAGCCTGGGCTTCGCTTTCCAGAGTGACCTGACGATGCGGTACACGTACCTGAGAGATTGGCGGGGAGGCTTGCTCCTTCGGTGACCGGCTCGAAAC
>JBEGPO010000142.1:0-6832 GCA_041181465.1 Actinomycetota bacterium
GACGGGTTTTAGTTAACGGGAATGCTGTTGACCAAGTGCTGAACTTGCCATTTGAGAGCCGCGTCCGTAAAATCACGAATTTCCTGTGTCTGGGGGAAGACGTCCATTTTTCCTGACAACCACATCACCGATCCCGAAGTTGCCGTACCGATGTTCGACGCGTGGACAAGCGCTGCGGGGTTTTGTCTCAAGATTTCAGTCGCAAGCGTTTCGCGATCGGGTCGGCTTTGAGAAATAGTCCCCGACTGGAGGTCGAGAACCAACTGCGTGATGAACATGAGGTTTTGAAAAAAACTGTTTTCGAACACGTCACCCGAGCGTGCGAGCGAAATCGTCGGTGATTCGAACGAGTGGAACGGGTAGTTGAGTACTTGCGTCCAACCGCCTAGCCGCCGACCGCAAACGATCCGGGCGTTGATATACGCCTCAAGCCGTGCGCGCGGATTGCGCTCTGCAGCTTCGGTCGCATCAATCAGGTCGAGTGAATAATTCTGATGCACCCTCTCCGCACATTCCGCAATAAGCCCGTCGCGTGATCCGAAATGATGATTGACCATCGCCACCGAATAACCGAGCATTTTTGCGACAGTCGTCACTTTGAACTGACTTAGCCCGAGCTCACGAACGAGATAAATAGACAGCCACAGAAATTGGTCACGCTGCGCTGGTTCGGGATTTCCAGTGAGGTCCTGCCAAAAATCTTCTGTCAACATCGGGTCGGTTATTGGGTGAGTACCTTTTGCTGGACGTCCCATGGGTAAAATTTAGCACCAATCCCGTTCATTGTGGCGGAACACGTTTGACACATGTGCATCCTCGATGACGCGTGGTCGGTCGCACTCCCTCCACGACATAGAGTGTCGAAATGGCAGAAAAACGACCAACGGCACTCATCACCGGCGCGAGCAGCGGAATCGGTGCCGTGTTCGCCCGAGAATACGCATCACGTGGATACGATCTCATCGTCGCTGCACGACGAACCAATCGACTGGAAGCGTTGGCGACAGAAATCACCGCGGCCAATGGCGTCAGCGTTCGAGTGATTGCATCGGACCTCTCGGTTCCCGGTGCTGCAAAAAAACTCGCGACCGCGGTTGGAAAGACGCCCGTCGACGTGCTCGTCAACAATTCGGGGTGGGGGCACATTGGCGCCTTCGCTGCCGAGGATCTCGACGGTATGGCCGACGAGATCAACGTCAACATTGTGTCCCTTACTCAGTTGTCTCGGCTTTTTGTGGCTCCGATGATCGAACGCGGCCGTGGGACCATCATCAATATCGCGTCTACGGCCGCCTACCAACCCGTGCCCAACATGTCGGTTTATGCGGCGACGAAAGCGTACGTGCTGTCGTTCACCGAAGGGCTCTGGGGTGAATTGCAGGGAACCGGTGTAACGGCCCTCGCCGTCTCACCGGGCGGCACGGCAACCGAGTTCTTTGATGTAGCCGGAGGTCGATCGATGGGGAATGCTCTCATGACTCCGACCCAAGTAGTAGCCACTGCAATGTCGGTCCTCGACGCCAAGTCCCCGGCCCCCAGCGTCATCGTCGGTGCGGCAAACCGGGTCATGGCACTGGCAGGACGATTCGTTCCCCGCCGACTGCTGATTTCCGTCGCGAAGACACTTATGAAGTCGGAATCATCGCGCGCCTAAATTTTTATTTGGCGCATCACCGTTCACCGTCTGTTTACCTCAATGAGTCAACATTGGTGTGCGACATTCGTCGCGCCTGATGCCATTTGGAAACGGATTCATGCTCACCGACACCCCACGCCAGCTCACTATCATTCGTGATCGGAGCGACAAGATCTTTCGCGGAGTCATTCGCGCGGGTGGGTCGACCGTGCTCGTAATCATGGTGTTGGTCGGATCCTTCCTCGCCTACCGCGCGTCGCAGGCACTCAACAAGGCGGGGTGGAGCTTCTTTACTGAACAAGCGTGGGAACCCGACGCTGGCAAGTTCGGAATCGCCGCGGTCATTGTAGGCACGATTCTCATCGCCACCGTCGCGATCGTTGTGGCCCTGCCACTTTCGCTGGGCACGGCACTTTTCATCACCGAGTATGCCCCGCGGAAGCTCCGCAGTTTCCTCGTGTCGATTGTCGATCTCATGGCCGCCATCCCGTCCGTGGTCTTCGGGCTGTGGGGCTTCTTTTTCCTCCAGCAATCGATTGTTCCCGTCTCGCGCTGGATTTCGCAGTATTTCGGCTGGATTCCCGGTCTTGGAGTTACCGGGGTTGACCCGACCGATCCGCTCGCGACAACGACTGTCTACACGTCATCGACATTCATCGCCGGCATTGTTGTCGGCATCATGGTCACCCCCATCGTCACCTCGATTATGCGCGAGGTCTTCTCTCAGACTCCCGTCGGGGAACGTGAGGGCGCTCTTGCCCTCGGCGCCACTCGCTGGGCCATGATTCGCAACGTAGTTCTTCCGTTCGGTCAGGGTGGAATCATTGGTGGAACAATGCTTGGCCTCGGTCGTGCTCTCGGCGAGACGATCGCGGTGTACATGATCATTTCGCCCGTGTTCTTCATCCAGCCGAACATCCTGCAGAACGGCGCCTCATCCGTCGCGGCTCTTATCGCGCTTCGCTACGGTGAGTCGACCGAGATGGGACTTTCGGCGCTGATGGCCGCTGGGCTTGCGCTCTTTACGATGACGTTGATTGTCAACTTCGGGGCGTCGATTGTCGTCTCGCGGTCGCGATCGGGGGCAGCGTCATAATGGCGACGACAACGAAGGCCGCAAAGAGCACCAACGCTCTCGTCGGGAAATCGCGTAAAAAGCGCCCCTCGTCGAAGACCACAACAATTCACGCGCGTGGGGAATTTGTCGGTATCGAACCAAAGCGAACGCTGGGTGGTATCCGCATCGGTGACCTGTTGTCGATTGTTGGGGCGGCGGTCGCCGCGTTTGCGCTAGCCATCGTTCTCGCCACCCAGGTTGCTCCCATCACTGGCGGAATCGCGTTCTTCGTCGTGTGGTACCTCCTCTTCATGGGGTTTTACGCTCTTCTCGTGTCAATCGACGACACCAAGACCTTCGTCATGGACCGGGTCGTCGCGGTCTTGGTGACCAGCCTCGGCGTTCTGCTGTTTTCAGTCCTCATCTTTGTCATCGTGTTCGTCATCGGACGCGGGGCAGAGGCCCTGCCGTTCCTCAGTTTTTACACCGAAGACATGGGGCTTGCGGGACCGCTTGACCCTCTCAGCGTCGGTGGTGTGGCGCACGCCATCGCTGGATCGCTGATCCAAATCGCCATTGCTCTGGCAATCACAATCCCGCTCGGAATTGCCGCCGCGGTGTATCTGAACGAAATCCCCGGACGGTTCTCGCGTTTCGTTCGCACCATCGTCGAAGCTATGACGGCTCTTCCTTCGATTGTTGCGGGATTGTTCATTTTCGCCACGGTGATTCTCATGTTTGGACTTCCAAAGTCTGGTCTCGCTGCGTCGCTCGCCATTAGTGTCATGATGCTTCCCATCATGATTCGTTCGGCCGATGTCGTTTTGCGCCTCGTCCCGCAGACCCTCAAAGAGGCATCGATTGGCCTTGGCGCCTCGCAGTGGAAGACCGTCTGGAACGTCGTCCTTCCGACATCACGGTCTGGACTCACGACGTCCATAATTCTTGCTACAGCGCGCGGAATTGGCGAGACTTCGCCCGTTTTGCTCACGTCGGGATTTACCGCCGAGCTCAATGTCAACCCACTCGAGTCCCCCATGGTGTCTCTGCCCCTCGCGATTTTCCAGTTCGTCAAGTCACCCGAGCCGACCATGATTGCTCGTGGTTTTGGCACCGCTGCAGTTCTCATGCTTCTCGTTCTCACCCTTTTTGTCATCGCCCGAATTATCGGTGGCATGACCCCCGAAAAGTCGGCACGCGCGCGAATCCGACGTGCTGAGTTCTTCGGCTGGTTTTCCACGACCGCTCGTAAAATCAATTCGCTGATTCCCCGTCGCATCACCAACGTGAAGGAAGCATCATGAATATTCGTCGCACACTCGTCAAGTCGGCCCGAGCGTCGTTGGCTCTGCTCCTGACGGGAATTATTGTGTCCGGAGGGTCGACCGCGGCCCTCGCCGCGGACTACGTGCCGATCTCGGGCGCTGGTTCTTCCTGGAGCGCCAACGCCATCGACCAGTGGCGCCGAAACGTCAAGCAATACGGGATGAGCGTGAACTACGCCTCGACCGGTTCGGTCGATGGCCGAAACCAGTTCAAGGGTGGAACAGTCGATTATGGTGTTTCCGAAACGCCCTACGGACTGACGGACAACGGTGTCGTCGACGCACTTCCCACGCGCCCGTTTGTGTATATCCCTATCGTTGCCGGTGGCACAGCGTTCATGTACAACCTCACGTCGGGCGGCAACCGCATTACGAACCTTCGACTGTCGGGTGACGTCGTTACCAAGATGTTCACCGGCGTTATCACGAAGTGGAACGACGCGCTCATTGCTGCGGACAACCCCGGACTGACGCTCCCTGACCGCGCCGTGGTTCCCGTCGTCCGTTCGGACGGGTCGGGTTCAACCGCCCAGTTCACGCTGTGGATGGACACCAAGTACAACTCGTTGTGGGAAAGCTATTGTGACAAGGTTGGAAGAAACGAGTGTGGCCAGACCTCTTTCTTCCCCACGACGTCGGGAATGGTCGCACAGCCCAACTCTCAGGGGGTTTCCGGATACGTCGCCCAAACAGCGAACGAAGGAACGATCACCTACGTCGAGTACTCCTACGCTCTTAAGACTGGATTCCCCGTCGCCAAGGTCCTCAACGATGCCAACTACTACGTTGAACCAACGGCGTCCAACGTCGCGGTTGGGCTTCTCGGCGCGGTAATCAACCAAGACGAAACATCGTCGATGTACCTCACACAGGAACTGAGTGGGGTTTACAACAACAAGGACCCGCGCGCCTACCCGCTCTCGTCGTATTCGTACATGATTGCGCCGACGACTGAGCAGGCCTCGTTCACCGCGACCAAAGGCGCCACCCTGTCGGCGTTCGCGAACTACTTTTTGTGCGAAGGCCAACAACAGGCTGAAGTCCTCGGCTATTCGCCGCTTCCCGTCAACCTTGTCAGGGTTGGACTCGAACAAGTCACCAAAATCCCCGGCGCCGACACCGCCACCATCAACATCGCTCAGTGCAACAACCCGACGTTCTCGGCTTCGGGCGAAAACACGCTTGCGAAGAACGCACCGATGCCCGACCCATGTGACAAAAAGGGCGTCGAGCAATGCACCGAGGGAACCGGTGGTGCGTCCGCAACGTCAACCGGTGGAACGACGGAAACCGGGACGACCAGCACAACCGATGGAACGACGGGAACCGGCACCACCGGTGGTGCGCTGGGCGTAACCATGGGAACAGGTCCGACCCAGTGTGATGTCGACACGGGAATCTGTTCAAGCATCAAGGCCGTTCCCGTAGCGACGACCTCAACAGGATGGGCGGCAACTAACTGGATTATTCTCAGTGTCATCATCATTCTTGTTCTCGTGGTCGTCGTCCCGCCCGTGATGGTGACTTACGCCGCTCGAAAGGTTCGCTCGTCATGATTAAACGCGGACAGTCACAGCGCTCGCGATTCCTCGCGATGCTCCTCCTAGCGGACCTGGGCCTTGGAGTCTTCTTCGGGGGTCTTGCCGTCACGTCGGCCAATGCAACGGAAGGCGATGACACCGTCGACGTTCAACCGACTTCGGAACCGACTCCTGAACCGACTCCGGAACCGACTCCGGAACAGACGGCGGAACCCGTCGTTGAACATGTTTCTCGCACACCGATCGCTAACGCCGATGGGTCGATGACCATCAGCTGGCTCGACACTGTGCGCGATGAGACCGCGCCAAACTACTCGCTGTTCGCCGGCCTCGAAGTAACGGTTAGTCAAGTTCAAGATTTGACCTACCAAGCGGTCAACGTAAGTTGGACCGGCGGCGTTGAAACGTCGCCTCAGCAACTGGCTGCAAACTACCTGCAAATCATGCAATGTTGGGACGACGGAAGCGGTACCGCCGACCGAACGAACTGCCAGTTTGGGGCGGCCACCGGCTCCACCGTGGCACTCCTTGGCTCGAATGCAATGACTCGTTCGCTCGGTTACGAGGGCGAAGATCCACTGCAGGATTACACCGGGATATTCGACATTAGCCCTCCTCTTGGTGAATTCGAACATGTTTACTCAGTTCCCTTTGAGACGGCGCCGAGCACGAGGTATCCGGATGGCGAATCGACTCACGACATAGAACTTTTTTTCGGTCCGACCTCGACAAATGAAATCTCTGGCGCACGCACGACCGCCGATGGAAGTGGCGAGATCAGTTTTGAAATTCAAACTGCCGTGGAAGCACCGCACTTGGGCTGCGGGGCTGAACAAGCGGACGGCGAGATTCGTCAATGTTGGCTGGTTATCGTTCCTCGCGGCGAGTTCACCGCAGACAACCAGAATTACCAGGATGGTGTGAACGGACGCTTGGGGGGGTCGCCTTTGTCGCAGTCCAACTGGGACAACCGCATTGAGTTCCCGCTCGGATTCCGTAGCGTCGTATCGAACTGCAGAATTGGCGCAAGCGAAACGCGAACCACGGGCAACGAAATGGTGGCAACGGCGTTCGGATCGTGGCAGTCCGCCATGTGTGCAAAAAGTAACGTTTTCGGATTTTCGATGATTGGCGACTCCGAATCGCGGCGCAACATTGTGAGTGCCACCGCTGGTGCGGCCCGACTTGCGTTCGTGGACAACCCGCTCAGCGCCACAGAGGCTACGGGATCGACTCTCACGTATGCACCGGCGGTGAAATCATCATTGACCAT
>JBEGPO010000143.1:0-3273 GCA_041181465.1 Actinomycetota bacterium
GGCGCGAACTTCACGTCGATGACCGGGTACATCGAGGGTGACCTGCTTGAAACCGACGGAATCGCCCGATTCCTCGAAACGGCTGAGCAATCCATTGTTGCGTCGCGCATCATCGACGCCGGGCGACTGAACGTTCACGGAACGGGACTGGACGGCGATGGGCAAGCGATTCGCCCGCGCGATACGGTGACGGTTGCCGAACGCCGGACCGCACAGGACACGCTCTCGCGGCTCGCCGACCTTGGTGCGAAACACGACGCGGTGTTCATGCTCGAGAACCTCAATCTGGCGGTGGACCACCCCGGAACGCCGTTCGCGCGTGCCGAGGACACTATCGAACTCGTGTCGAGCATCGACAACCCGCACTTGCAACTCAACCTTGATTTGTATCACGCACAGATTGGCGAGGGGAACCTTGTCGAACTCGTTCGGCAGGCTCTGCCGTGGATTGGCGAGATTCAGGTCGCGGATGTTCCCGGGCGACAGGAACCGGGCACGGGCGAAATCAACTATTCGCGAATAGCTGGCGAACTCGTCGCCCTGAAATTTGACAAGGTCGTGGGGCTCGAAGGCTGGGCATCGGGCGATTCGAACGCCGCGCTCGACGCGTTTGTCGCCGCGTTCACGACTTAGCCACCGACCGCCCGATTAGCCAGTCAGGTCAGGGTTCGAGGAAGCGAATCTTTTTGGCCTCCATGATGACCTTGAGGCGGGCAATCGCTGACTTGCCCATGCCGTGAAGCCCGGCGAGGTCCTTGAGAGAAATTTTGCGCAGGTCGGAAACCTTGTAGAGTTTCGCATCGACGAGAGCTCGACGGGCCGGTGCCGCGAGTCCAATCCCGCGCCACTCTCCGTCGAAGTCCTCGTAATTGGATACGTCGCCGACGGGTGGCTTGAACGCTCGACGCGGAGCGGGTTTGTTGGACATGAGTGAAGTCTACGAGCGCCGCGAACGAGCGGACCGGCGTTTCGGCCACCAGTAGATTCCCGCCGACAGGGCGAGAGCGAAGAGGGACGGAAACCCGAACGCGGGAAGAACCGACAACGCCCACGCGGTTTCGATTGCGAGGAGGACAATCAGTACCAACGCGGTTCGGCGGAATCGCCCGCGGAATCGCGCCACGATTGCGAACGCGACGACAGCCAGCGCAAACAGCACTTCCGCCAGGAACATCAGCGTCACAAATAGAGCGAGAGACTCCATGCCGTCACACTACGCCTCTTTCAGCCTGCGTGGGGTCGAAGTTCGCCATGAGGATGAAATGCACGATCAACTTTACCGAATTGGGTGTGAACGCGATCGCCACGCGGTGCGAATGAGCGACCACGCGGAAGTCGACCACAGCGCCCAGAGGACCAGCAGCGGTTGAAAGAGAAGGCGGATGCCACGGGCTTCATCCGTGTCGAGTCCGAATGCATCGATTCCATTGACGAACTGAGAGATGTTCCCCGGGAAGATCGCGATGAAGAACGCGGCGACGATTATCCCGACCCATGCCTTCCAGCGCCACACGAACACCAGCGACAGCCCCAAGATTATTTCGACAACTCCTGAGGCGAGGACGACGAAATCTGCGTCGAGCGGTACCCACGGTGGAACCTGCGCCTGGAACTCGGCCCGAGCCGAACCGAGGTGGCTGATTCCCGCGGAGGTCAGCGCCAATCCCAAAAGGACTCGAGCTCCGGTTCGCACCCACCGATCTATCGCCGCGCGATTCACGCGTTACTTCGCAACTCCGGGGCGGGTCATCGACAAAAGGTCGAGAGCCGCGTCGAGTTGCTCGAGAGTGATTTCGCCTCGTTCGACGTAACCGAGTTCGATGACCGCATGGCGAACCGTCAGTCCGGCCTTGACCGAGTGCTTAGCGATTTTTGCGGCCGCTTCGTACCCGACAATGCGGTTGAGCGGCGTGACGATACTGGGGGACATGCCCGCGAGAGCCGCCGCGCGCTCGGCGTTCGCTTCGAGCCCGTCGATGGTCTTGTCTGCGAGCACCCGACTCGAATTCGCGACAAGTCGAATCGATTCAAGAAGAGACGTTCCCATGACCGGGATGGCGACGTTCAATTCGAACGAGCCAGAGGCTCCGGCCCAGGCGATTGTTGCGTCGTTACCGATGACCTTGGCGCACACCATGAGCACGGCTTCGGGAACGACGGGATTTACTTTGCCCGGCATGATGGACGACCCCGGCTGAAGGTCGGGGATGTGGATTTCGGCGATTCCCGTGTTCGGCCCAGAGCCCATCCAACGAATGTCGTTGCAGATTTTGGTAAGCGACACCGCAATGACCCGCAGTGCACCCGAGGCTTCGACGAGTCCGTCGCGTGCGCCCTGGGCTTCGAAGTGGTCTTTCGCTTCGGTGATGGGAAGTTTGGTCGACGAGGCGAGTTCCGCGATCACGGCGGCCGAGAAACCGGCCGGCGTGTTGATTCCCGTTCCGACCGCTGTGCCACCAAGGGGAACTTCGGCGACGCGAACGATGGTCGACTGGATTCGCTCAATTCCGAGGCGAACCTGGCGGGCGTATCCGCCGAATTCTTGTCCAAGTGTGACGGGAGTGGCGTCCATGAGGTGGGTGCGACCGGGTTTCACCAGCGACGCCCACGCCTTCGACTTCGTGTCGAGAGCGGTCGCGAGGTGGTCGAGCGCGGGGATCGCGTCTCCGAGAAGTGCGGCCGTGACAGCGAGGTGGACCGACGTGGGGAAGACGTCGTTCGACGACTGCGATGCATTGACGTGGTCGTTCGGGTGAACCGTGTCGCCGCGCTTGGTCGTCGCGAGGTTTCCGAGCACTTCGTTGATGTTCATGTTGGATGACGTTCCAGAACCGGTCTGGTACGTGTCGACGGGGAATTGGTCGTGGTGCCGCCCCGCGATGATTTCGTCGGCTGACGCGACGATGGCGTCACGGATGTCGGCGGGGATGATGCCTAACTTTTCGTTGACGATGGCGGCCGCGCGCTTGATCTGGGCGAGCGCAACGATCTGCGCGGGCTCGAGCCCGCTTCCCGAGATGGGGAAGTTCTCAACCGCTCGCTGAGTCTGTGCGCCGTACAGCGCATCGACGGGGACGTGAACCTCGCCCATGGTGTCGTGTTCGATTCGGAACTCGCTCACGGTGACTCCTTCAGTGTTTAGTAGATGTCGCCAAAGACGATAGAGGGGATTACGTGACCCTCGCGCAGGTTGTATGTCGCACCGACGATACCGAGGCTACCGTTTGCGACGGCATCCCCGACAAGTTCGCTTTGCGACAGCAGTTCGGCAAT
>JBEGPO010000144.1:0-3096 GCA_041181465.1 Actinomycetota bacterium
TCTTGGCCAAATACATGCCGTCCGTCGAAGACTGGGTGCACTACCGGAATGTCGACACCTCGACGATCAAAGAAGTGCTGTTTCGATGGTTCCCCTACGTCGTCGAGGCAGCCCCCGAGAAGATTGGGAATCACCGCGCCTTAGCCGACGCGATCGAGTCGATTCGCGAGCTCGCGTTTTACCGCGAACTGCTGTTCGCGATGGATTCAATCCCCGCGGACAGTCTCGAAGCAGCCAAGAAAACCGCCACCGATGCCTGGGCAGAATTACTGGCATAATGAAACAGTTGCGTTTCGGCGCACATGGTGGCTATAGCTCAGTTGGCAGAGCGTCTGGTTGTGGTCCTGAAGGTCGCGGGTTCGAGCCCCGTTAGCCACCCACCGTAAATCCCCCGGAATCAGGTTCGAACGATGACCGTTGCCGTCGTGATCGGATTGTTGTGCGCGATGTGGTCGTTGACCTGCGCATCCCACGCCTCGTAAAAGTCGTTAAATTCCCCGCGGTCGCGACCGAACAATCGCCTCATACGGACAGTCTCGTCGCACTCGACCCACAACACCGTCGATGCAAGAGCGCGCGACCGTGGGGTACTGACGCCACAACCCTCGATTACCACCACGGCGGCGGGAGGAACGTCCACGATGTCGCCCGCGATGTCGCGTTCCCAATCCCACGCCCGGAAACGGCCGGGTAGTCCTAGAGCGAGAGGCGTCAACACGGTGTCGATCATCGCATCGCGCCCAGCTGCCAGGCCGCCCCACCCGTGATACGCATCGTCTAGGTGGACGAGAGTCGCGTCGAGAGCGTCGGCGATACGAACCGCAAGATGCGTCTTGCCCACACCGCTTCTTCCATCAATCAGGACGATGTGCGGTCTAGGCGATCGCACTGTTCCATACCCCAAGGTATGCGACCACAACCATGGACGAGACTCCGATGACGACCGAGCCCGTCATCAAAATCCAATCGCGAATTCCTAGCGGACGGTAGACACTCCAGGTTCGGTTTGGTCGCGAGAAGCCCCGAATCTCGGCGACATCACTCATGCGCACGGCGCGGCGAATCGCGATGACCAACGTGGTCAAGGCGACGGCGAACGGTGTCTGGGCCCGCCCGTTCGCCCGTCGAGCCTGACGCGTTTCGTCGAGGTCGGATGAGATCACGGGGATCAACCTCAACGCAATCAATGCTGCTAACGCGACTCGGTCCGGCAAAATTCGCTTTACCGCGAAGGTCGCCAACACTTCGTGAGCGGATATCGCGCCGGCAACAAGAAGTGCGGGGAGCGCTAGGGCGAGGATGCGGAGCATTGCCGCGCTGGACGTGACGATTGATCCGTCGCTGATGTGCATGATTCCCCACTGGAAAAGCGTGACACCATGATGGTTTCCGTATAACAGGGACGCAATCCCGGCCGTTCCGACCGCGGCGGCCAACACGACGAGAGATGTTCGCGACGGCAGTGTGATGACATGCGAGGTCATTGCGACGATTAACGCAACCAGCGGGAAACCCAAAAGAATCGGCATCCACGGGTCCACACTCCAGACGAGGATGAATGCCGGAACGGCACTCGCCACAATGAGCGCCACCGAATGCGGGTGCCGCGCGGTCACAGTGGTTCACCAAGGTGGATGACTCGATGCGCAAGCGAACGAACAAGCAACTGGTCGTGAGACGCGAGCACAATCGAGCCACCCTCGTCGAGATAGTCCCGCAGTCGGTCGAGAAGGTCGTGCCACGAATGCGCATCCTGACCGAATGACGGTTCGTCCAGCAAGAGAATTCGAGGCTCGCGCGACAGTGCGGCCGCGATCGCTAGTCGGCGGCGCTCTCCGCCACTCAGACTCTGTGGGTGTCGGCGATCCATGCCTCGCAGACCGACCGCGGCGCGCTCGTGGGCGGGCGCTTCGTCCCCGACCGTTCCGTTTCCGTACCCGTATGACGGGTTCTGGAGGACCGACGACGCAAGTTTCACGAGAGCACGAGCGGGAATCCGATGCGGTTCTAAACTCTGCTCAGCGTATTCGACCGTTCCACTCTCTGGTGCGAGTAACCCACCGAGCACGCGCAGCGCTGTGGTTTTCCCCGCTCCGTTGAGACCCGTGATTGCCACGGCCTCTCCTTCTCGTAGGGTCAACGCCGGCAACCGGAAAGATTTCGCGCCTTCCGCACGCCGAACGACGAGCTTCCGCGCGGTCATCACGGTCGCGGCACCGCGCTGGCGCGCGTTGGGCTTGGTGGCCCGCGAATGACCCGGGACCCACACACCCAGCGCGACAAGCGCACCTCGCTGTGTAGTCAATACCTCGTCGAGAGGGCCGTCGAGGGCGATGCGCCCGTCCGCGACGACAATGATCCGATCGACGAGCTTGCGCCATAGTTTAATGCGATGCTCAACGATGACGAGGGCTGACCCAGAGTCTGTAACGACGCGGTGGATGGCGTCTCGAACCGTTTCCATCGATACCCCATCGAGGCTGGCTGTTGGTTCGTCCAACACCAGTAAGTCGGGACGGGATGCCATCGCCGTTGCGATTGCAACGCGCTGTTTCTCACCACCGGATAAGTGCCCGGTCGACGACTCGATTGGGTTCGTTACCCCCGCGGACTCCAACGCCTCGCGTATGCGGCCTTCCACCTCAGCGGGATCCGACACGGCGGTTTCTGCGACAAACGCCACTTCATCGCGAATCGTGGGGAACAGAATCTGTTCGTCCGGTTCTTGACCGACGTACGCCACCGATTTTGCTCGGTTCGTCCGAGTTCCGAACTCCTGCACCGTGGAGGCGTCAATCAATCCGGCAATTGCGCGGACAAGAGTCGATTTTCCCCCGCCACTCGGCCCGGTGATTAACACCCTCTCACCCGGGGCAATTTTCAGCGAAACATCGCGAAGCGTCTCAAAATCAGAGCCGTTGAAAACCAACGACCAGGACTTGAATGACACGAGGCTGCGGGACATCTCACCGTCCGAACGTTGCGAGAATGCCGGTTTTGGTCAAGGCGCGAACGAGAAGGACAGAAAGCCCGGCTCCGAGTATCGCGCCCGATGCCGTGGCGGAGGCAATGTAGATAGTGGCAAATTCAAGGCCT
>JBEGPO010000145.1:0-6489 GCA_041181465.1 Actinomycetota bacterium
GAAACCGTGTCCACGAGATCGCGAACCAGCGACTGTGTCGGTTCGTCGAACCGCACAACCGGATCTGCCACACTGCGCAAAATTGGATCGCCGAACAGGCGAATCTCACGAACCGGCATTAATCGTTAGAGGTAATTCCCTCAACGACGTATGCAGCTAGGAGTTCCGCAGCATCGCGAGTGATTTTGTTCAACTTCGTCCAGGTGATGACAGAACCAGCAGCAATATGGGCGTCATAAGGAATTCGAACGACCTCGCGAACACGCGATCGGAAGTGGTTTTCTATCTCGTCAAGTTTGACCAACATCGTTCCCGAGGTCGCGGTATTCAAGGCGACCACTGAGTTGCGAACGAGTTCGGCGCGACCGTTAGATTCGAGCCACGACAACGTCTCGGAAGCCAGACGGGCTTCGTCGATAGACCCGCCAGAAACGATGACCAGCGCGTTGGCGCGTTGAAGAATCGGGCGCATCACCGAGTGAACGATTCCGGTTCCGCAGTCGGTGAGAATCACGGAATAGTAGCGCGACGCGACATCGGCGACGACGTTGTAATCGAATTCGTCAAAAGCATCAGCCAGCGTGGGGTCCGGGTCCGATGCAAGTACATGAAGTCCCGTTTTGTCGCGGCTGACGAATTCAACAAAGTCAGTGAACGATCCAATGGACGGCGCTTTGAGAACCACCGAACGAATCGTGTTTTTCGTCTCTCGAGGAATTCTTTCCGCGAGAGTTCCGCGGTCAGGGTTCGCGTCAATCGCAACGACACGGTCTTCACGGTGTTGTGCCATTGCCATTCCCAACAGCGTGGTGGTGGTGGTCTTTCCGACGCCACCCTTGCGCGTCAGCACGGGAACATAGCGCGTGTCGCCGTCGATGGGAGTTGCAATTCGAGAAATCAGATTTTTGCGCGCACTCCAGAAACGAGAATCACCAGGGTTCACTGTGTGGAACGTCACTTCAAAAATCGCACGTTGCCACCAACCGAGGGGAACGACGGGCCTCTCTTTGACATCGAGAAGTCGATCATCCGTCAGCATTGATGATGGTTCCGGGGTGCTCGAGACTCCAGAGTGCCGACGCGAATACACCGCTTCGCTGTCGACGCTGGTCGCTACGAGGAGCGTCGAATCTGCAGAAGCTGGAAGTTCAACCGAGACGCCCGCGGTAATTGCGTCCGGAATAGACGCTGCGTCGTCAATCTCGGGGAGGGGCGAAGGCTTTGCCGCGGTCGATCGAGTCGACGACGAGGTTCGCTTACGTTCAACCACACTGACTCCTTACGTATTTTAGTCCGTGACGTTTCATTCTAACCGACAAGCACGAAACCCTGGGTGGAGTTTGCCTTCTGCCCGCACGTGAAACAGAAGCAACCGAGATACGACGTACAGACTACTTGACGGCTAAGGTTGAGTTTGTGCAGGTTGTGAGCGTGAGTTCCCTCAAGGGTGGCGTCGGTAAGACCACCGTCACGCTCGGTCTTGCGTCCGCCGCGTTCGCCAAGGGGCTTCGAACTCTCGTCATTGACATGGACCCTCAATCTGACGTTTCCGCCGCCCTTGCGTCACGCTCGAGCCACGGTTATTCAATTGACTCGGTTCTCAACAACGCCAGCAGTTCGGTCGTTAGGCAGGCCGTCGTCCCCAGTTCGTGGACCGGACCCGATGACGTCCCCGTGCACATCATGATGGGGTCTCCGTCGGTCTCGGCACACGACAAACCGACTCCTACGAAACAAGACCTGTGGAAACTCGAAGAAGCACTCGCAACAATCGAATCGCAATACGACCTGGTCCTCATCGATTGCCCGCCGTCATTTAATGGTCTGACGCAGACGGCGTGGACGGCTGCCGATTCCGTGGTGATCATCGCCGAGCCGGGACTGTTTTCGGTCACCGCCATTCATCGAACGCTTCTTGCTCTCCAAGCAATGCGGCTAAAAATGTCTCCGAGACTTCGCACAGCTGGAGTCATCATCAACCGATTTCGGCCGGATAGCCCCGAACATTTGTTTCGACTCGACGAAATGAAGCAGTTGTTCGGCGACCACATTCTGGAACCAATTCTTGACGAGACGCTCACGCTTCAGCAAGCAACCGGAGCAGCAGTTCCGATCCATCGCTGGCCAGGCGATTCCGCCCAGGCAATTGCCCGCCATTTCGAGCGCCTTCTCAACAAGGTTCTCGTCGAAGAACGCGTCTAGTCGTTCTCTAGGATGCGCGCGAGGCGCGCTTGGCGGCCAGATCGTCGGTTACGACGCCAGCTCGAACCGCGTCAATCGTGATAAGGGTAGTTTCGACTTCACGAAGCACGGCTCCGACCGCAATCCCAAAGACGCCCTGGCCGCGGTTGACGAGGTCGATCACTTCGTCACTCGACGTGCACAGATAGACCGAAGCTCCGTCGCTCATCAAAGTTGTTCCGGCAAGGTCTTCGATGCCTTCGGCGTGAAGTTGGTCGACCGCGATGCGAATCTGCTGGAGAGAGATCCCGGTTTCCAACAGTCGCTTGACAAGTTTGAGGACAAGAATGTCTCGGAACGAATACAAACGCTGGGAACCGGAGCCGTGTGCGGGTTGAACGGTGGGTGCGACAAGCTCCGTGCGAGCCCAATAGTCAAGCTGGC
This sequence comes from Actinomycetota bacterium, assembly GCA_041181465.1. Classification (GTDB taxonomy): domain Bacteria; phylum Actinomycetota; class Actinomycetes; order Actinomycetales; family Microbacteriaceae; genus MWH-TA3. Next base: position 2,626 of record JBEGPO010000145.1, read on the forward strand.
GGTAGGTGATGCCAGCGGCCGTCGCGGCCGTTGCACCGCGGTATCCCTCGGCCGACTCGCCTGGAGATTGCGTGAGTTCACTCATGTTGAACCAACCTTCACCTTGTTATTTAACGTTAACGTGTCCCACTGTATCCGTGGACGGACAGCCCTGAGCGGCGAGATGTGCTTTCGGCGTGTCGCGTCTATCCGATCAGATCGTCAATCGACCTAATCATGACCGAGATGCGTACTTGTTCCAAATTGTGTGCAAGGTCTCGAGCGACGTCCGCGGCCTTTTGTTTGCTCACTCTACTCGCACTTTTCACAATAGGAAGGACCGCGCTGTGGACGATGTCGGCATCTTTTTCGGCCTGCACACGGAGCCCGCGCAGATGGCGTGGCTCGATGCCGGCTTTCTGAAGTTCCACCAACGCCTTCAGTGTTTTGAGGGAATCGTCCGTGTAAATCTCTGCTGCCGGAATCAAGCCCATCGAGACGGCATCATCCAAAAGAGCTTTGGATGACTCCGCAGATTTCAACATTTCCGACCGGGTGAATCGAACCTCGAGCGACAAGATGGAGTCAATCGAGACGGTTGAGCCGCCGGGGAGCGTCGGTGACCTGCCCGCGTCAATGTCTCCCAGGATTATTTCGATTTGCTTGAGTGGCAGGAAGTAATCCCGTTGCAGACCAAGAATCACCCTGAGGCGCTCGACATCCGAGTGGCGGTACGACCGGTATCCGCTCGCAAGACGCTCGGGGTTGACGAGGTTGTTATCGCCGAGAAATCTAATTTTTGAACTTGACAGTTCCGGAAATTGAATCCGTAGCTGCTGGAGCACCTGACCGATAGTCAGGCCAGAGGGCGCATCCCCAGCTCGCTGTGCGGCCATTGACTAAGCACCAGTCGGAAGGTCGTGGCGCGACGGATAAAACGTCATACGGTACTTGCCTATTTGAATTTCGGAACCGTCCTGCAATAGCCCACCTGCGGTGCGGGAGCCCTCCAAATACGTTCCGTTCAACGAATCGAGGTCACGAATCGAAAAAACCTTTCCATCTCTTGTGATCTCGGCGTGACGACGAGACACCGTGACATCATCAAGGAAGATGTCCGCGTCAGGGTGCCGGCCAGCGACAGTGACATCGGTGTACAGCAAGAACCGTGCGCCAACCGTTGGTCCTCGTCGAACGATCAACAGCGCACTCCCCGCCGGGAGTGCGGTGATCGCAGCGAGTTCGTCCGCCGAAGCGGTGTCTTCGAGGTCAGAGAGGCGCGATGCAAAATCCTGACCGAGGTGTTCGGTGCTGTTCCGAATGTCGTCGTTGTCGCTCATTTCGCCTCCTTCGTGCCCAACTCTACTAGACCTCGGATTTGGAGGAAACCCCAGGAATTGTTCTCCGCAACACTCCGAGGTACCCAAATCCTGCAACCCAATAAACTCCTGCACCGACGGAACCGAGCAACCATCCGATCAACTCGAGTGGAACCGGCGCATCGTTCCACACCGTTCCGAGAACAACGACGGGGAACGCAATGAAGAGAACGAAAGTCGCAGTCTTGCCCACGAAAGTCACCCGAGGGAAATCTGCGATTCGAAGTCGTCGATACAACACGACAGATAACAGAATGATGTCGCGCGCCAAAATGATGGCGAGCAAAGGAGCGGGAATGAGGCCTCTTATCGCCAATCCGATCACGCTAGCGGCGATGAAAAGACGGTCCGATAACGGATCAAGGTACATCCCGAGGCGAGTGACCTGATTGAAGTTTCTCGCAATCATCCCGTCGACGAAGTCGCTTGTTGTGGCAATGATGAGGACGATAAGTGCCGTTGTGTCATTGCCCGTCACGAGTAACCACAGAAAAACGGGGACCATCACGAGGCGAATAAACGAAATGGCATTGGGAACCGTCCAGATGCGATCGATTCCCGTTCGAGCCATGGCACAACTCTACTCGGAGTGTTATTTTCCAGCTCGGTCTAGAGAGCGGCGGCGGCTCGTTGATTCTTGGCGCGTCGCGATGTCGTGACAAACACGGTCAGTGTTGGCAAGAGGTAGAGCGCCCAGGTGATCAGTTCCAGGAGACTGGGATTTGCGCGATAGCTGAAGAGCCCGTAAAGCAACGAACCAATTAAGGTTTCTTTGCCGAGCCACGCGGTGGCATCGTAAACGGGAGCACCGGCGGGCAACAGTCCAACTTCTTGGAATTCGTGAACGCCGTAGGCGAGAATCCCCGCCGCGACGACGATGAGAATGACACTCGTCCATTGAAAGAAGGTCCCCAGATTTATCCGGAGCAGGCCTCGATAGATAATCCACCCAAGGATTACGGCAACACCGATTCCCGCAAACGCCATGCCCATGGCGGGAAGACCGTCACCGGTTGAATTCATCGAGGCCCAGATAAACACCGCCGTTTCGACACCTTCGCGAACAACGGCAGTGAATGCGACGACCGCGATTGCGATGCCGCCCTGCGAAAGCCCAGCCTGCATGGATCCCTCGAGAGATCCCTTCAAATTCCGAGCGGTCTTCGCCATCCAGAAGATCATCCAGGTCAGCAGACCGGCTGCGAGGACGGACAGCGAACCAACGATGATGGGCTCGACCGCCTCGCCAGATTCGGCAAGAACGTAAAAAATTAATGCGCCGGTGCCGAGCGAAACAATTACCGCCGCACCAACTCCCGACCAGATTCGACCGATGAGGTCGCGTCGGTCAACCTTGAGTGCAAAGGCGATGAGAATTCCGACGATGAGCGAGGCTTCAAGGCCTTCGCGAAGTCCAATAAGAAAATTTGCGAGCACGGTTCTCCGATTTTCACTCAGCCGGGTATTTCCCAGTGGAATGAGGTAAGGCTTACCTTACCAAAGATTTTTGTGACTCGGAGCGATACGGTGGTGGCATGTCCAATGCCCTAATTGTGATCGACGTCCAGAACGGTTTCGACGACCCAGCTTTTGGCCCACGCAACAACCCTGCGTGCGAAGATAACGTGCGTCGGTTGCTTGCCCACTGGAGAGAAAGCGGACAACCCATCGTTCTAGTTCGACACGATTCGACGCACCTCGGTTCGCCACTCGAGCCCGGTCAGCCCGGAAATGACCTCAAGTCGGGGATCGACGGACCCCACGACCTGTTCATCACGAAAAGCACCAATTCTGCCTTCTACGGCTCACCCGACCTTGATGCATGGCTTAAATCTCACGGAGTGACACGAGTGACGATTTGTGGCATCACCACGGACCACTGTTGCTCGACGACCGCGAGAATGGCCGACAATCTCGGATACTCGGTCGACTTTGTTCTCGACGCAACGCACACTCACGACAGAACATCCGCCGATGGCTCGGTGATTGTCGCCGACGACGTCGCGCGCGTCAACGCCGCCAGCCTGGACGGCGAGTTCGCCCGTGTCATCACGACCACGGAGGCAGTGAAACGCTAGGGTCGATGCATGGTAAATAGAAGCACACTTGTCCCTGCCCTTGTCGTCGAGTTCCTCGGAACCGCACTCCTCGTCGCAGCGCAGATTGGTACTGGGTACGCGCTGACCGGTCTCGCGCAGGTTGGAATTCCCGAGATGGTGACCTTCGGTATCGCCATCGTCAGCGCACTTGCGCTCGCAATCGCCATCACCATGGGTGGGCCAATCTCGGGTGGCCACTTCAACCCGGCTGTGACGATCGCTCTCACCCTGACCAACAATTCCCCGGAGGACAGAGCCCTCCCTTACATCGGTGCTCAACTTCTCGGGGGGTTCCTTGCCGCCGTGGTTGCCAACTTCCTGTGGGCGGGAACGGTCGTTACGATGTCCGTCGGAACGCCTCCTGTCGCCAACCAACTCACCAGCGAATTGCTCGCGACCGGCGTGCT
>JBEGPO010000146.1:0-5464 GCA_041181465.1 Actinomycetota bacterium
ACGCACCAACGATTCGTGGGCGACGAGTCGACCTGCTAGTGGGCGTTACCGAGCTCCACGAGTCCCTCGTTGATTTCACGCATCGCGATGGTGAGAGGTTTCTCGTCAACCGAGAATTCGACGAGAGGCCCGGCCGTGGTGACAGTGCCTTCCGCGCGCTCAACGTAGTATTCGTTGATCTCGCGCGCACGCTTCGACGCAACGATCACGAGCTGGTACTTCGAATCGACCCTCTCAAGGAGTTCGTCGATGGGAGGGTCAATAATTCCCTTGCTCGTGTTCATGGTTCGCCTTCCGACTCGTTGTCTGTCATCAAGTGTACGACGGCTTCCGCCGCCGCATCGACATCGTCGTTGACAACAGTGACGTCGAACTCTGATTGTGCATCGAATTCGGATTTCGCCGTCTCGAGACGACGCGCCTGCTCTTCGGAACTCTCTGTTCCTCGAGTCTGCAACCTGCGAACCAGCTCGTCCCACGACGGGGGAATGAGAAACACCAGTAGCGCCTCCGGCATGGCGCGTTTCACGTTACGTGCCCCTTGAATATCTATCTCGAGAATGATGCTGTGCCCGCTGTCGAGGGCCTCCACGATTGGCCCGCGAGGGGTTCCGTATCGATTGTGCCCGTGCACAACAGCCCACTCGAGCATCTGATCGGTCTCAACGAGTCGGTCGAACTCGCTATCCGTTACGAAGAAATAGTGTTCCCCGTCCGTTTCACCGGGTCGTGGTGGTCGGGTCGTCGCTGAGACCGAGAATCTGACCTCGGGATGGCGCTCTCTGATGCGCGCCACGACCGTGCCTTTACCAACCGCCGTCGGTCCGGCAACAACTACCAGCCTGCTCCGCTGATCGCCGTGATGATCATTTGACGTTCGCGCCTCTAGCCAAGCCTTCAGAGTTCCGATCTGCCGCGTCCCTAACGCGCCGAGGCGTTTACGGGGCGAAATTCCAAGATCGTTAAGAATGCGTGGAATCTTCACTTCGCCGATGCCCGGGATACTCCCGAGGAACTCGGTGACGCGAAGTCCCGCTTCAGCCGAATCCTTTTCCCGCCAGGCGTGGACAGCAACCGAGAACGCGCTTCTCTCCCCCGCCTCTAACGACCGCTTGACGGCTGCGCGAGCGCGTCGCCGTTCGACGGCGATCGCGGAGGCTTCACGGGGATCTCGCATCAGAGCCCTAATTCTCGCAGGTGTTCCTCAATAGCGGTCGCTGCATTGGCGAGACCGTCGCGCACGATACTTCGACTGACCGACGGAATCACGTTTGGTGATGCCGCTCCAAAAATGTGTGAGATGTCGGTCAGTGACGCCCCTTGGGCTCCGAAACCGGGTGCGAGGATGAGCAACCCGTCGAGATCGGAGGCGGTCAGACCACGCGCGACGAGACCTCGAGTTGCGCCGACAACGACACCAACAGTCTTGGTATCGCCCGATCGTTCGCGGGCATAACGCGCGACGAGCGCGGGCAGCGTCTCGCTTGCGAGTGACGCACGCTGGACGTGATCCGCATCGGGGTTCGACGTCGAGCTCAGGACGAAGACCGTCGCACCGTTGGCCTCGGCTCGCGAGAAGGCTGGCTCAAGTGCCGCGAAGCCCTGATAGGGGCTGACGGTGAGCGCATCACTCTGAAGCGGTCCGTCTCCCAACCACGCAGAGGCGTAGCCCTCCATTGTTGAGCCGATATCACCGCGCTTCGCGTCAGCGATAACGACAAGACCCGCCTCCCGAGCTTCGCGGATCAGAAGTTCCAGGGCTCCATAGCCCGCCGAACCGAACCGCTCGAAATAGGCGACCTGAGGTTTCACGATTCCGACGCGGGGTGCCGCGACGGCCACAACCGCGCGCCCGAACTCCAGCGCACCCGCCGTGGTATCGGGAAGCCCGACCGTGCGGAGTGAGTCCGCGCTCGGGTCGATGCCGACACAGAGGGGTCCTCGGGACTCGACAATCGAGGCAAACCGCGAACTGAGACCCATCACCACGACGCCCGATCCGCCGCATACTCCTGGAGTGACCGAACGGAAATCTGCTCACCGGAGGACTCCATTGCCGCAACTGCGGCCGAAACCTGGGCAATGGTGGTCACGAGAGCCTTATCGGCTGCCACGGCTTCGCGTCGTATCTCCATCCCATCGGCACGAGCACTTCGCCCCGACGGCGTATTGATGATGAGGTCGACGGAGCCCGCGCGAATCAGGTCGATGATGGATTCTTCTCCCGCATTCGCCTCGTAGTGTTTGCGAACGGTCGTCACGGGAACACCGTTGCGCGACAGAATATCGGCGGTTCCCCCCGTCGCCAAGACCGTGAAGCCAATTTGTGCGAGACGCTGTATGGGCAGCACGATCGATCGTTTGTCACGATCGGCGACCGAAACGAACACGGTGCCCTGTGTGGGAAGCCCACCGTATGCGGCTTCCTGGCTTTTGCGAAACGCGAGAGGGAAATTACGATCGATTCCCATGACTTCGCCCGTTGAGCGCATTTCCGGCCCCAAAACAGCATCGACAACGCGACCTTCGAGAGTGCGGAAGCGTTTGAATGGCATCACAGCCTCTTTCACTGCCACGGGCGAAAAACGCGACACGATCGAACCGTCGTTGTCGGGGAGGTGACCGTCGCGAACAAGTTCGGCTATCGTCCGCCCGACCATGATGAGAGCCGCAGCTTTTGCCAGTTGCGTGCCCATTGCCTTGGAGACGAAGGGCACCGTGCGACTCGCGCGCGGGTTCGCCTCGAGAACGTAGAGAACGCCAGCCGACACCGCGAACTGAACATTGAGTAGGCCGCGAACGCCGATCCCGATGGCGATCAATTTCGTCGCCGCGGTTACCTCGTCGAGTACGCCACGCCCCAGCGTGACCGGCGGCAGAGTGCACGCCGAGTCACCCGAGTGCACCCCAGCTTCTTCGATGTGCTCCATAATTCCGCCAATGTAGAGACGCTCGCCGTCGTACAACGCATCGACATCGATTTCGATTGCGTCCTCAAGGAATCGATCGACCAAGAGTGGCGCATTGGGCCCGATGATCGCAGAATCCGCGATGCGGTCGAAATAGTCACGAATCGACTCCGCGTCGTAGATGATTTCCATCCCGCGTCCGCCGAGCACATAGGAAGGACGCACCAGCACCGGATAACCGACGTCGTGAGCGACGGCGACGGCCGACTCGACGTCGACGGCAACCCCGTTGCGCGGCGCAACCAGGCCACACGAGTCGAGCACCTCGGCAAATCGTCCGCGCTCTTCGGCGATGTCTATCGCGTCGGGCGTTGTACCCAAAATCGTGACGCCGTTGCGTTCCAATCCGTGGGCGAGTCCGAGTGCGGTCTGGCCGCCCAGTTGGACGACCGCTCCAAGGACGGTGCCGCTAGCGCTCTCGGCGTCGATGACAGCGAGGACGTCTTCCAGTGTGAGCGGCTCAAAATACAAGCGGTCGCTCGTGTCGTAGTCCGTTGAGACCGTTTCGGGGTTGCAGTTGATCATGATGGTTTCGTATCCGGCGTCGGACAGGGCAAACGATGCGTGAACGCAGGAATAGTCAAACTCAATTCCCTGCCCGATTCGGTTTGGTCCGGACCCGATGATGACGACCTTGGCCCGGTCTGACGGGATAACCTCCGTTTCGGTGTCGTACGACGAGTAGTGATAGGGGGTCACTGCGGGGAACTCGCCCGCGCACGTGTCCACCGTCTTGAATACGGGTCGTACACCGTGCTCTAGTCGGAAAGCACGCACCGCGTCTTCGCTCATGCCCCAAATGTCAGCAAGTTGGACATCGCTGAATCCGTGATTCTTCGCCGACCGGATCGCCTCAGCGGTCATCGTCCCGGCCGAGAGTTCCGCCGCGACCTCGTTGATGAGCACAATCTGATCGAGGAACCACGGGTCGATTGCGGTTGCCTCGAACGCCTGTTCGATGCTCGCCCCCGCCCGCAACGCCTGCTGCAGAGTAACGATTCGACCATCCGTTGGTTTACGAGACTCCTCCAGCAGCGCTGCGACATCGCCAACCGGGCCGTTCCAGTGGAACGAACTCCCCCGTTTTTCCAACGACCGAAGTGATTTTTGGAGCGCCGTAGTGAAGTTTCGACCGATTGCCATCGCTTCACCGACGCTTTTCATCGTGGTTGTCAGGCCGGTGTCGGCACCGGGAAACTTCTCGAACGCGAAACGCGGCACTTTCACCACGACGTAATCGAGAGTCGGTTCGAACGACGCTGGCGTCACCCCGGTGATGTCGTTCGGAATCTCGTCAAGCCGATAGCCGATTGCCAATTTTGCCGCGATTTTAGCGATCGGAAAACCCGTGGCCTTAGAGGCGAGAGCGCTGGATCGACTCACGCGCGGGTTCATTTCGATGACGATGACGCGACCGTTCGCAGGATCGATCGCGAACTGGATGTTGCAGCCGCCCGTGTCGACCCCGACCGCCCGGATAATTCGAATCCCGATGTTACGCAGGTTCTGATATTCACGATCCGTCAACGTCAGCGCGGGCGCCACCGTGAGTGAGTCTCCCGTGTGGACACCGACGGGATCGATGTTCTCGATCGAGCAGACGACAACGGTGTTATCGGTCGCATCGCGCATCAGTTCCAGCTCATATTCCTTCCAGCCCAGAATCGATTCTTCAAGTAGAACCTCACTCGTCGGGCTTTCGTGAAGACCGTTCTCGACCATTCGGCGGAGTTCTGACTCGTCGTGGGCAAACCCAGACCCGAGCCCTCCCATCGTGAAAGACGGGCGAATCACCACGGGATAGCCCGTCTCGGCGACGAAGGCGAGTGCGCCGTCAACAGAATTCACTACAGCGCTCGTCGCGACCTCAGCACCACAGTCGAGCACCAATTCCTTAAAAATCTGACGGTCTTCACCCCGCTGGATCGCCTCGAACTTTGCTCCGATGAGCTCGACGTTGTACTTCGCCAGGATTCCCTGTTCGTGAAGTGCCATTGCGGCGTTCAAAGCGGTTTGACCACCGAGTGTCGGCAGAATCGCATCAGGTTTTTCCTTCGCGATAATCGCTTCAATTGCGGCTGTCGTGATCGGTTCGATGTAGGTCGCATCGGCGAAATCCGGATCGGTCATGATGGTCGCGGGATTCGAATTGATGAGAATTACACGAATGCCCTCCTCGCGAAGGACACGACAGGCCTGAGTGCCCGAATAATCGAACTCGGCGGCTTGACCGATCACAATCGGCCCAGAGCCAATAACAAGCACCGAGCGAATATCATCGCGCTTAGGCATTACGTGGCTCCCCCGATGCTCAGCACAAGGTCGCGGAATTCGTCGAACAAGTAGGTGGAATCGTGGGGTCCGGCGGCCGCCTCCGGATGGTATTGGACGCTGAACGCAGGCCGATCAAGAGCGCGCAACCCTTCGACACAATCGTCGTTCAATCCGACGTGACTGACCTCGACGCGGCCGAACCCGGACGGCGATTCGATGAT